>CANJDY010000019.1 GCA_947472635.1 Chitinophagaceae bacterium | reverse complement strand
GGATCAGCAAAATCGCGGTAAGCTTCACCACGAGCTGCATCATAATAGGATATTTGTCCAATATTACCCGGGCTTCCACCAAGATACATGGTTGACAACAATTCGCTTTTGAACAAATTGAAACCCTTTTCATTTTGGCCTGCCTGCCAATTGGCAAGGGCCGTATGCATTACCTCTGCTGTTACCACATTATTCAAACTCCAATCATATGGCATCCATTTACTGGTACTTATAGTATAAAAACTGCTATCCAACCCTTTAGCCATTACAGGAATATGAGGAATAAAATTATCAATATAACGCGCACTCTGGTATGCTTGGAACGGATCGGGCACATCACTATCAATGGCGTGGTAAATAGTCCAAACTGCCGCACTAGGGTGCAGTAATTGATTACCCAACAAATCCTTGTACTCTGCATAGCTGCCTGCTATTGGCATCCAGAGAGTGGTATTGATAGCTTTTAATATTTTAACAGCTTCTGCTTCGTAAAGGCTGCCATCTTCTCCTATCAACCTTGCGATTACAGCTGCTTCTTTATTGGCTTTGTAGTTATATGCAGAAGAATGAGTAACACTTCCACCACTGTATTGCAATGCATCACTAGCCCAAATGGCTGCGTAGGCGTCATACAAACCATCCCCATCCGAATCAAAATTTCTTTTTTCCCACGTAAGATGCCGTTTGATGGTGGGCCACATTTCTTTGGCAAATGTGACATCGCCTGTCCACTTAAAATGTCGAAGCAGCGCATCTATATAAACTAAGTTCATATCGTAATGATGTGGTCGAAAATCGCCAGATGGATTTCGACTAATGTATCCACTACTAAAAATTGAAGTCCCCATTTTTTCTAATGACCTTGCGAGGTGTAAGGAGGAATCCATTATCACAGGTCCATTCAAAGGAGCAGTAACCTGAGAAAGTGAATAGGCTTTAAAATGTGATTGGGCACGATCATGCCAACTTAATACATCGGCAACGTAAGGGCCCCGCCATCCATTGAGACGCATTCTCCAACCGATTGAACCATGCATATACGAAGGACTTTCCCAAATCGCGTCAGCTGCAGTAGCCAACACGCCTCCTAAGGTATTGATGTATTTATCAGGTGTAACTACAGTTACCCTTTCGGCAATATTTACACGAGCTTTTTCTGCATTACTGAAAATTTGAGGGGATGCTGCATAAGTGAACGATTGACCACTCCCCTCATTTTTAATAACAAAAAAATAAGGTTCACTACTACTAATATCCATACTACCCACGATAACTGGAACATTGGATTGTTTCGATTGATATAACTGATTAGGGGAAGATTGCTGATTTGCATCCGCCACTTGTAAAGACATTGATATAGGGAAAACTCCAACAATATTTTGTTCTTTACCAATCTTTACCGGCTTTACTGTGTCGGAGGCTACATTTTTATTTACATAAGGATCCCATTCAGCTTGTACTCCAGTACCATATTGAAGTTTAAATTGATTAGCACTAATCTTGTAAATATTATCTGTGCAATAGGTTGGCTTCAAATAAAAACTACTTTCTGGATCAGGACCCATATCACCATCTCGGCTGAATTTTTTTCCGGAAGCACCTCCATAGGCACAGATTAATTTTACTGTAGGTGACGCATTTTCAAAATGAAGTTTGATAACAATACCCTCCGCATCACCCATTGCAAGAACAACAATCTTTAATTTCCCCCTCCCCAGCATTTTATCTTCAATCTCGTACAACATTCTGCCTGGGCTATAACGCGCTATTATCTTATCGGCATTGATTAGCCATTTACTGCTATCATTTTCCGAAAGGCCGAATTTTACATTACCCCCCATCCCCGGCATATACATTGCAAATTCAGGTAGATCCCCAGCCTCTACCCTAAAGGCTGTGTTAGTTCCATACAATGCCCGATTGAAGCGTTGCTTGCCATTAAGGCAAACAAAATCCTTGCCGTCAGGCTGATAATGAATTGTTCTTTCTTTACCATGCCAAAGTTTTTGAGCAGATATCGGCAAAACAAAACATCCAAACAAATTCAATAAAAAGGCAATGCGAAAAAAGCCCTTTCTAAAATAAATAACATGTTTCAAATAGACAATCATACTAACAATTTAATTTATACATTCAGTAATTACAGTTTAGCCAAAACTATTTAAACAATTACTAGCGCATCATTTTGCTGCAACAATTCCTGCCATAGATAAGACTGAATAAACGTATACTAAAAAACATTATCTACTACAGGCCGACTATATTGTTCCTTGCTACTGCCATTTTTAGGCAACCCAAAATAGAAATACAAGGACCGCTTTTTATTTCCATTTAAATGATTTAACTCACTTTGTGGACCGAGACCCCTTGTATTGGTGTTAAGACCAGTTGCCAATTTTGTTCCAATTGGTGGAATACAATCTAAAAAAGAAATATCTCCCACCGGTAGCTCGGGATGCGGTTTGGTGGCACTACTCAATGCGTAAAAATCAAAAAGCCTAACAAACAACCCAGGATCCCTGCTGGCAATAAAAAATTTACCTTCTACTGTACTTAATTCCATCCAACTAATTTCACCATAGTATCCCTTAAACTCGGGATAAATATTGGGTGAGTAACCCGTATGCGTATCATTGTAAAGATTTTGCCAAACATTTATATTGGTTCCCTGTAATCTATTTTTCCATTGGCGGTATGGCCCTTTACCTAACCAACGACTAGATAAAATATAATTCTCGGGATAGCTAAAACTGATTCCTGAAAACGACTGATTACCTGCTGTATTGTATTCATATTCTAATGTAGTCCAACCACTTGCATTGATCTTCCATTTGGTGTATTTCATATCACCACTATAAGTAAACTCCACCACTTGCGTTGCACCTTCTTTGTATGTTTTACTGGAAACTAGCGATGCTGAACCCTTTACCAACAATGGTCCGTTGTTAAACGACAACACGTAATCGTTGGCAGTATTTTTAGTGGTAACAAGGTTGCCGGTATTTTTATTCAACACTACAGTTACCTCACCACCCGAAATGCTATACAAACTATCCGTTTCCACAACAAATGTATTTCCAGCGGTATCCATTGTAAAATTGTTGAGCAATGACCAATTGTCTTTAATTTTTGAGGTCCATTTATACAACTCGTTTCCAAAATTATCCTTTGCCACTAGAACCAATGCGTCATACTGGGTATAATCTACAGGGAGATCTAATTTTAATATTCCCAATTTAGTTGCTGCCACATCCGGCGCCACGATTGTTCCTTTTTGTTTTACCACATACCCATCAAATCTGTCAAATGGTTTACTGAAATTAACCAGCGCCCAATAAAAAGTACATTGATTGGCATTGGTAAAATGAAACCGATTGTCAAGTGGTATTTGCCCATTAAAGTTGGCAGGCAATTGAACTGGCATACTCAAACGGATAGGCGAAAAAATTTCACGGAGAGCATAGAAACTTCCTTCTTTCTCCCGATGAGGTCCCATAATTCCATCATTTGCATTCAACCCATTTGCATCAATCACATTATTAAGATCAGTTCTAACGACGGCTTCGTCCACCATTGCCCAAATAAAACCGCCAGCTGATTTTTGAGACTTCCAATGAAGATCCCAAAAATCAGCCATTGCAGCCCCTGCCCCACCATCATCTTGGGAATGTAAAAATTCAGTGGGCATGTAGATTAAGGAGTCAGCTAATATTTTTTGGGTACTATAATAATCTTCATAGTGATTACAATCAATTCCATTAAACTCATTACCAGGCTTGTGGTGAGGATGTATGACCGGACGGTGTTGAAAATCCCATTTCACAAAATCATCATCCAGCTCTTTATTAGTACCGCCTTCATTTCCATTGTCCCAAAAAATAATGGAAGGATGGTTCATATCCCTTACTACCATTTCCTTTACCAAGGGCTCACCAGCTTTAGTGGAATATGCTTTCTGCCAGCCAGCCAATTCATCCAATACATAAATACCCAATGAGTCGCAAAGTTGTAAAAATAATTTATCAGGCGGGTAATGACTACATCGAACTGCATTCATATTCATTTCTTTTAGCAGTAAAACATCCTGCAACTGTTGATCATCACTTAGTGCCCTAGCGGTTTCTGGCCAAAAGCAATGTCGGTTGGTGCCTTTGAATTTCACCTGTGTTCCATTAATATATACTCCCTGACCATGTCTGATTTCAATGGTTCTAAATCCGAATTTTTCATTGTGAACATATAATTTATTTCCCGAAGCATCCTGCAAAATCACCTTGACAGAATACAAATTGGGCATCTCCGAATTCCATGTTTTCACCTGTTGCAATTGGGCATTAACCAGTAGCACACTGTCTAATCCCGAAATCATCGTTTTTGTGGTGGATACGATTTTATTTTTTGCATCAGAAATAATAGTTAGGACCGATCCTTTTTGCGCCATCCCTTTTGCCAATACCTGCATAGTGAATTTACCATCCGCCTGAGCATCGATTCCAACATACTCTATATATTTTTTTGGAGTAGCCTCTAGAAAAACCGGGCGGAAAATACCGCCAAATACCCAGTAATCCGCCAGCCGCTCTGCATTATTCACACTGGCATTCGCACTCATTTTACTAACCTTTACTTCAAGTAAATTTGGCTTATCGAAAACCAGCAATGCTGATACATCATATTTAAAACAATAAAAAGCACCTTGGTGAATGCCCCCAGCAAGTTTTCCATTAATCTTAACTTCAGTATCCGTCATACTAGCGTCAAATACAATATTTATATGTTGCCCCTTCCATTTTGATGGCACAGTAAAATGATATTGATACATACCTTGCTCATCATAAAACCTAGCATTCTTTCCATTGGTTTTATAATCGCGGCCGTAATTGTAATTTCCAAATCCTTGCTGCTCCCAGCAGCTAGGTACCGCTATTTTTTTCCATTCTCCACTGTTGCGACCTGCCGTGCAAAAGAAATCCCATTGAACAGTGTGTTTTGTATCAGTGCCGGAGAGGTATTGGATTTGCTTTTGCTGCCCAAAGCCATGAGGCATCCACATCATAATAACTAAAAACATCCCGCACCACTGAAATTTTTTCATATCATTTATTTTTATACAACGTAATTATATATAGTATTTTAGTAAAAATAAAAACCTAGTTCCCCACTGGCCACCTCAACAGGAAAAATTTTTTCTTAAAAAACATCATCAACTAGAAAGTATATCAGGGTTTACTGAGGCTGATAAAAAATACGTTGCTACAGTTTACAACAGCCTACTTACTTAGTATTCTATATACTTTCTTTGTCAATGTAAAATTGCTATTTTTTAAGTGCTTGAAGTTTTCTAGTAACCGGTCTATCTCTATCGCACAGCAATTCGCCCTTCTCAAAAAACAATTCAGTCAACTGGATTACGCTTCTTCTTTCCTGCATTGAACCAGATTTTTCAGGATGAAGTTTACTCCTCCCTGGGTGGGTGAAGTAATAAACGTATACATGTCCGTTATCAACTACCACATCGCAATGCCCACCGATAGCCTGGTCATCCAGCTCCTTTCCGGGTTGTTCCAAAATACGGGCCGCTTGTTTGGACCACTTCAGCAGGTCATCCGAATAATAGATTTCCATCCCTTTCCACACATCCACTATCATCCAATATTTATTTTGAAATGAAAAAATTGTAGGCCCTTCGCCCCTCGCTGCTATAGCCTTTCCTTTATCTTCCCATTGATATAAATCTTTGCTATCAGCGTAATAAATGGATTTTCCATCCCGCTCATTATTATACCACATTCTCCATCCTGCTTCGGGTAATTTAAATACTGAAGCATCAATAACTTTTTGATTGGCTAGTGGTAGCGTAGATTCATATTTCCAATTCAAAAGATCGCTACTGGTTAGATGCAGTATTTCGCGGGAATGATTCCAATCATTAAAAGTTCCGGGCACATAAGTAAGGAACATATGGTAAATGCCTTTTTCTTCAATTACATCAGGTGCCCAAAAAGTATATCCACTGTCTCTCCGGTAATTAATATTAGCAGTGTCTTTGTAAGTCCAATGAAGGCCGTCCTTAGAAACAGCGATGCCAATTTTAGTCCCGTGGACCCACCTAACTCCAAGCGTATCATTGGTTTTGGCTGCACGGCGATTGGTATACAACATCCACCATTGCTTCAGTTTTTTATTCCAAATAACTACTGGATCTGCAGCGCCATCATGAATAGGGTCACGATAGAGGGGATGTGGAGCAATATTCGTCTGGGCGCTTAGGTCAGAAATGAAAATGGAAAATAGAAGCGCCAGAAAAAATTTATGCATAGTATTGATGAATTAAAAGTTGAGCGCCCATTTAATACTTTCTTTTTAACCATTCTTCTGGTAGTGGAATGACACAAATATTCATTGACCGATTATCAGCCGATAGCATCGCCGATTGAATTTCAATTTTTGTACCATCAGGGCTCATGGTAGGGTGAGGATGATCCCCAGCCGTTGATTTATGTCCAGCAGAAAGCAAAAGCATTTCTCTAGAATGACGATCAATCAAGTAAATACTCCGTGAAAAATCATCCCCCACGGCCCATCTTCCATCAGACGAACCACTTACATGCCAAAGTCCACTGCCACTAAGAGTTTGACCTGCAATGGACATTTCCCTAGTACGAAGATTCACTATTCCTAATCCGGTTGGTTTTTCTCTTGTTCCAGATGGACCCCAAGCCGCTTCTTGACCAGGATTGGCTCCATTGACAGCTGTGCCCGCTTCGATGACTTTAGTGGTAGCAGGGATTTTCCTATGCCCCATAATTGCAAAGGCAACTTCATCTCTTGAAATCACTGCTTCATGGGTAACCCATTCATTTTCAGCTTCAGGATACAATGGACGAAGCCCTGTACCATCTGACATTACTGTCCAGGTTCTTTGCGGAGATTTTCCGCCTGTCTCCCAGCAAAAAATAATTTCACCTGCTACCCATGGATTGGTTTGTATATGACCTACTTGAAAAGGAACAGAGACTACATATTTAATTTCACCGGTATTTATATTCATAGCTGCCAAACCCGATGGGCCAGCACCCATATTTCGAGGCCCAAAATTGCTTTCCATTTTAGTGCCTGGAACAAGATGCTTGGATGCTTCTTCTTTACCTACTCTAAAATATGCCCAATCCTCTGCCCCATCTAGTGCCATATCACCCCCTGCACCCAATTCAGCTGGTGTAGTACCACACACCCGCTGGTATACGGATGCTGGTTGTAAGTTGCCAGCCTTGCTATCTTCAAAAAGCTTTGCTAGATCAACTTCCACAATTTCTAAGGATAGATTACCTCTTCTCCTCGAACTATCGCCCTCCTTGGGCAATCCCCCTTTTCTTTTTAAATTTCGCATGAAATAAAGTTTCATCGATTTTCTGGCAACATTCAACATCCCCGTAAAACCACCTTCTGAAACCTGAATTATTTCACCCGATTTTTCATTTACTGCCATCGCTTCTCCCTTAACCCGATTGGAACGAAAAATCACCCACTGACCGTCTGATGTCCACTGATTATGCGTTTGGTAAATTTTCGAATCTCCACTTTGAGTACTAGTTAAAAAAATCAGCGTTGCTCCTGTAATAGGATCCTTAATTACTTTGCGTTCAGAAGGGAACTGTCTGCCAATTTGAGCATTCACAGAAATAGTCGAACTCAGCAGCGCTATTAAACCTATTGAAAAAATGAAAAAGTAATATTTCATTAGCATGAATTTTTATTGTAACCGAATCCTGGGCTCATAAACAATCAATATAAAGTTTGCTCATCATCGACCAGTAATTAAAAAAAATGAAATTGAAAAAGGTAGTAACATTATATTTTTACGGCCTGTCTTGCTAGCAATTTCCACTCTTTTTTATCCTTCTGCCACACAGTAAGTATAGCTAGTTTTACAGTTCCTGGATCTTTACCCTTGTCATTGGTGGATGCACTTAACTTGTGCCGAACGATAGCTGTTTTTCCTGAAATATAAATAGTTTGATCCGTCAGCTCAATTGAAACAAAATCAGAATTACCAGATACGATATTTTCAATAAAAGTGGCTTTGTCTTCAATTTTTCCAGCCGAATGCCCATAACTCAATCCTTCAGCAGTTGAATTATCCAATGCAGCCCTATCGCCATCCACCATTGCTTTTCGCAATATTTCAATGGCCTTGGCTACTCCTTTATGTTGCTTCGTCTGTGCTAAAACAGAATGGCTAACAATAAGTGGAATCAAAAAGAAAAATAACAATCGTTTCATACTTACATTTTTAAAATGATTAAAAAAAATACCGCTACATTTCACTAACTAACGCAGAGGAGTTAATGTAACAGGGCCTGCTAGTCCAGAAATAGCTGGTTCCCATTTAGATGCATCAAACAAACCATTGGCTCCACGATTTTGTGAAAGTTTAGCGGGAAAATTGGTGTTGTTGAATTTTTTCCAAAACAGTTTTTGTTTTTCCATCTCAATAATTCGATTAGACATACTGTTGGAAATTTTAATTTCCAACAGATTATCTGCTTGTAAACTATTCGCATCAATAGAAATAGAAAAGGATGGGCCAATTAATTTCGACACCAATTTGCCATTAATGTAAAGCGCTGCACTTTCATATACTTTACCCAAATCAATCAAATATCGTGTGGCGTTTCCAACTGGTTTTTTAAAATGAATGCTATAGGATGCAGTGCCAGAAAACACCTTGTAACTTTTATCTTCCAGCGAAGTCCATAATTTCAGTTGATTAAAATGAACAGTTGCAGGTAATACTGGCCCCCCATCTGTAAATTGCAAGGTCCATTCTCCAGTAATTTCATTGGTGGCTCCTACAGGTGAAATATATGGATAAATATTGCCAACGGCTGGCTTTGCTGTTGCTTCAACAATATAGCTTTCGTCTGTATTGAATTGAATAAAGGCTTCAATAAATCCTGCTGCATTTTTTCTAGTCTTTGCGACTCCACTTTTACCATTCATTGGATTGTATAAAACTACTCCGCTAGCTTTTGTTTGCAGCGCTACCCATTGCTCCATTTTTTGGTTGTTTCGATTGGCTATAAAATACACATTGGACCCCGCAACATTAAAACGTCGATTGAATTGCAAACCCTGTTCTGCCATCGGTTCTTTTCTAATGGAAGCAAATTGTAACAAGTCCTCAAAATTATTTCCAATTAAAAACCTACCATTACCCACCAATGCAGCTTTTACATCCCCTAAATCAGTTGAAACAAATTTTAATTGACCCAATAAATTTCTAAAGGAAGTAAGGTTTTTATCCAATTGGGCAAAACCTGGCACATCAGAAGGTAAATTTTTATAGGCTATAATGGTTGCTCCATTCTTGGCAAGCAATAGCAAATGCTGAAACGTTTCTACTTTCATGTATTTACAATCGGGCAACACAATGGTTTGGTAAGCGGTTCCGCCTGTAATTATTTTATTATTGGCTGCTTGAAGATTCAATATTTGCCTATCGGATATATAATCAAATGCATATCCTTTGTCTTGCATCATTTGAGCCGATGTTTCAAAAGAAGTTCCGTTAAAGTCGGGTTTCATTCCATCAAAATGCAATAAGAGGTCCCTGCCGGGTTCGGAATATTTATCATAAATAGGAAAATACAAAAGCACATCATTATCAGGTTTTCCCTGCTGCAAAAACGACTGGGTTCGGGCCACATATGTATTTAAAGCAGAAAAATTATTCCAAAAGGGATTAGTCTGAGTAAACTCTACAGCAGCATAAAACAACCTGCCTGGCCATGGTTCTGAAGGAGGTGAGTAGGTAGTACCGTGATAAACAATATGATTTACGCCTCCAATAAAATATACATCCAATGCCTTTTTAGCATCACTAAGTGTAGATACAAAGTGATCGTTGAGCCAAGTAGCAGATTCAGAAGCAGCCAGTTGCTTTCCCATAACATGAGAGGTAGAAGGTGCAAATTTAATGCGTAGAATTTCGGTACCTTCTGTTTCTGGAATATCCACTACCCCATACAAATCCAGTGTATTTGCAGGTGAACCATGAGACTGATTTCTCACAATTTTACCTTTGCTATGAGCCCATTTTTTCCACTCACCGGTAAATTTTTCTAAAATTAACTCGTCAATGGTCATTCTATAATCGCAAAGAATGCGATTGCTTCTTTGAGTATGTGTTTTAGTAAATAAGGCGGGAAGTTCAGACCTTATATCATACCCCCTTCTATTTTTAAATTCTTCAAACAGCAAGGGGGTATAATTTGATTGCCCTCTTGCATCATCCACTTCATAGGAGTCGTTAAAGAATCCACGAAGAGCACTAAAATCAAAACCTTTTAAAGCTTGATCAAATTTGGATAAATAATGTTGCAAAGCAGTGGATGAAAAATGGTCAATCACATTTCCCTCCCCACCGGGTGCTGCTCTTTCCACCTGCTTTCCGTGCCAGCCCATAAATAAGGCTACCAGATTCCATTTTCCCTCAGGAGCAGTCCAGTTTAATTTACCTGCGGTATCCACTTTATCTGTCAGGTCGATATTTTGCCCTTTATCAGAATAAGCCATCAACACTTGCAAGGGTAAAGGCCGAATAAATTTTATCTGGTCTATAGATAATGCCTGTAAATTTTTATTGACTGATATCGGCTGAAGTACTTGGTCAATTTTTAATGGTTTGTAATTGGAAGTTGCTACTAATGGCTGCTGAATAAATTCAACTCGCTCAGACAGCATTTCCCCTGTACTGAGTGAATATGTTTTTACCTGCATATTTTTACAAGCATCTTCATCACCAATCCAAGGGCCTCCAAAAGGCCATCCGGTAGCATTTGCCAAATCAATTCCCAGATCCAGTCGCTTTCCTTCTTTCAACGTATGGCCAAAAACATCCATCCATGCGGGTGAAAGAAAAGGAATATATTGGTCTTCTTCATTTTGTACACCGTAGATAGGCGTTATTTCCAATCCTCCCAATCCCACTTGCTGGTATTGTTTCATCACTGCAGTAAGATCTTTCTTATTCACCTGGCTCCCTAGCCACCACCATCTTGCCCATGGTTTGGTTTGATTGGTGATGACAGGCCATTTAATTTGCGCAGTTCCATTTAACATGGTTAACACAAAAAAAGAAAATAATATTTTTCGCATGATGCAATGATTTTTTAATAAACAACAAAATCCAAAACTTACTACGCAAGCCTAATCCGCTAAACCCTAACTTTTTTTAATTTCTACCGCATATACATTGGATTCACCTTCAAAATTAGCCCTGAAGATAATCCACTTACCATCCGGGCTAAAATGTACATTCGGCTCAAGTCTGTACTGGTGATGTTTCATGCTTACCAATTTCTCTGCGTCAAACTTGTCTCCATTTGGCGTGAATAAATAAATCCATTGACCATCCGGTGCTTTTGCGACTGCCCCAGGGTCGCCTCCATCTCCAGCAAAGAGGGTTTCTGTTGAATTTGAATTATAATGCACACTCCATTCATTTCTTTGTAAAGCATATTTCATTTCGCTTCCTGTAGCTACATTATAGCCACCCACAAAAAAAGTTTTTCCCCTGGGTTGTTGTAAATCAAACCACATGGTTTTACCACTATTGCCAAACCATTCATGTCCCCAAATTTCCATGTCGATTGTACGATGATGCACTTGCGTAATCTTTTTCGTGTTTACATTGATATGCCATACCCTATTGACTTTATGCCAAGGCCCTTCATGGCAAAAAGATAGCAATTCAGGATCAGAAGTTGAAAACTGAAGGTGGTTCAACCAGGCGCTATCCGTAAATATTTTTTTCAACTCCCCCGTCTTTACATTAATAGTAAATAACGTTTTGGGTAAATGGGCATCATAGATAAGGTTGAAATAACTGCCTTTATTGGGATTGTTCCTCAAAATTTCTTTCTCTGCATCTGTAGCCCTCGCACCTGCAAGCAAGGTGCCATCTATATTTACAGTACTAATGGAAGATTTGAAATCTTCTGGAAAAACAAATACCAACTTTTCTTTTTTTGTTTTTACATTGAGCGAGTAAACGCTGTCTTTTATTTGATAAAAAACTGTTTTCGTTTTATCGCAAACCACTTCTCCATTCATGGGAGCATTGTGAAAAGTTAGCTGGGTTGTTTTATTAGTAGCAAGATCTATACTGTAAATCTGCCTATTATTAACATTTGTACTACGAACTTCTTCCTTTCTCATATCAGTAACATCTGATGCTTTTTGCTTACTATTATTGAAGAAGATCATTTCATTGCCGATAAAAGGATTGTTGTGAAAATAGAAACTCTGACTATTCCCTTCAAGCCCTGCAGATAACTTTACCACCTTATGGTGTGTATCTTGGTCGATCCATTCGTTGGGCATTTTTTGCCCGCCGGTTAGCATTAATTGCTGTGCTGAAATAGTCAAGCAAGGAATACTGAAAAGCAACATGAATAAGTGTTTCATAAAATAATTTAGCCAACTGTTATTAAAAATAATTTGAACATGCAACTTAGTGATTTGTCAATTTTATCAATCCTGCAGTGTCCTGAATTTCGATACCTTGTAAAGAGTGAAAATTGAATAGCCCACTTTTTATCTCACTTGAACAACAAAAATTTACCCTTTTTAAATAACTCAATTTCCATCCGGCTTTAAAGCAGCAGTCAAAGGACTCAAAGGCCAATACCATTTTTCAACCGCATCTGGTTTGGCCGGATCAAAAACAGCAATGCCTTTTTTAAGATATTGCGCAATCGGTAATTGCTGGTCTCTTAAAGACTGAACAATGCAACGGGCAATTTCGTACGCTCCATAGGTATTGAAATGGGTGTTATCTTCCAATTTCTTATCTTGACCAGGAAATGTATTGGCGGGATAATGAACAAAAGCTTTGATTGATTTTTGAGGGCCCCAGGATTCATACAAAATTTTACTCATGGCATTTAAATCTATTAAAGTCACCCCCTCCTCCTTGGCGGTTTGCCTTACAGCTTCAGGATAATCCCCCAGGGTATTTGTTATATGTCCGGTGGAATCAAAGCTTCTACGGTTCATAGAACTAACCAACACTGGAATTCCTCCTTTCTTTTTCACTTCGTTGATATAGTATTTCAAGTCCCTTTTGTAGGAAGTAAAGGGTCCAATTCCTTGCCCCTTCTGCTTTTGGTCATTGTGGCCAAATTCAATAAACAGGTAATCTCCTTGTTTCAGTAAACTTAACAGTTTCTGTAATCTTTTGGCACTTTTAAAAGAGCTGAGCGCTTCGCCACTTTCAGCATAATTGGCAATACAGATTTTTCCGGCTTCAAAAAAAGAGGGTATCATTTGCCCCCAAGATGCCCAAGGCTCTCTATCTTGATCTACCACCGTAGAATTACCAGCTAAAAACAGGGTAGTAGCATGCTGGTTGGGTGTTATTTCAACTGCACATACTTTTGCAGCGGTATCACTAAATTCAATGGTTAATAAGTTATCCCAATGTAGATAATTGATCTCTCTAGATTTTAATTTTACCTTGTCAATGGCAATACCTGAGGCATCCCTTATGATACTATCTTTTACATGCACGGTAAAAGAAACAGTAGCAATTTCTCCCTTTTTAGTGATTACATTTTGTAAAAACAACCGCCTACATTCGGCTCTAACCGTTGTGGCGGAAATACCTTTTATATCTCCTAAAATCACCTTAACGTCGTAATTACCCTCAGGAATTTTTACAGAAAAATAAAAGGGTTTTGTGCTAGTAATATAATCACTATTGCTATTCTTTTTCCCACCCCTAATTACTTCACTTACTTCAGAATGATTACTAAACCCATACCCAATGGCATCAGTATAGTTTGTACTAGCAGAAACAGGCAGGTATCCACTTGCAGCCGTAGATCCTCCAAAATCAAATTTAAATTCCTGCTGCTGAGCATTGACCTGTATTCCACCAAACAGTAAAAATGAAATGTATAATAGAATGTATTTATTCATTTTGATAAAATAGCTATTTGGGTGATTCGTAATATTGTAGGGAACTATCATTCATCTTAAAACTATTATTACCAATCAAACGAAACATCTCCGCACCCGCTAAAATAGCCGGGCCATAGCCATGAGCTGCAAAAATATTTACCGGACGATGGTAATAAAACGCTGGGTCAAATGCCATTCCTGTTCCTACACAAGTACCTTCAATTTGTCCATTTTCTCTGATTTTAGTTGCAACTGCATTCCAAGCCAACAACGCCATCGGTGCATAGGTTATCGCATCAATCCATCCCTTGTTACAGGCATGCGCAATGCAAAAGGAATAGATGGCAGTAGCAGATGTTTCCAAATAACTATCTTCTCTGTCAAGCAATTGATGCCAAAATCCACTTCCACTTTGGTACGATGCCAACCCTTTGATATGGGCCTTTAACTGTTGTAAAACAAAGGCTCTTCCTGGATGGTTAAGCGGCAATACGTCTAACAATTCTACTTTAGCTAATAACGCCCAACCATTTGCTCTCGCCCATCTGAATTCAGGATGTGCCTCCATACTTTCTACCCAACCATGCATATAAAGTCCCTTTTCTTTATTGTACATTCTTGCGCTAAATTGTTTAACCTGATTTACCGCATCATCAAAATATTTTTTATCCCCGGTAAGTTTTCCCATTTGCGCCAAGGCTGGCACCCCCATATAAAGATCATCCAACCAAAGGGTGTTTTTCTGTGGGCGTATCCTTGCCAAAGTACCATCGAGTAGTCGGTATTGCTCTCGAGATACAAAATTAACTAGGCGATCAATGGTAGGCCGAAGGTCTTTATTCAATCCCAAGCGGCTTGCTTTTATCATTGCTGCACAAACCGCACCTGCATCATCCAAAGCCTTGGGTTCAATGGGCTGCCGAAGTGGGTAATTTTCATCTTTGTAAACACCGGTATTCTTTAATTTAATGACTACAGGTATCCAATTGGCGATAAAGGAAAAACGATTGCTGGTATAATCGCTGAATTTTCTGTCGCCGGTAATTTCAGTAGCCAATAACATGGCACCATAGGTAACTCCCCACTCATAACTAGTAAGTCTGAAATCTCCCGGCTTAACGATGGTGTTGGTATCAATTTTTAAAACGTCTTGTACAATTTCGCCCGTCTTTTTATTCATCATTTGAGCTGGAGTAACGGAATCGAGGTAATTATATAGGTGATCCAATATGTTTTTTATGGATGCTTGGGACATTGGTTCGTAAGGGGTAGGGTAATCTACCTTCAAGGCGTGCAATGGCGTTGTGACATCATTGGCTCCTTTTACTTGTGCATTAATTGCTATAGAAATCGAAAGGAAAAATAAGATAAAACAGACTTTTATTTTTATACCCATGGTTACTATTTTACAAGATTTTTAATACTGCATTTAGATATTCAAAACAAAGTGAAACTGAAAAGTTGCTTCAAATTAAAAAATTCACCGTTCAGCAAACAGACTAAACCAATTAAGAAATCGACTACTCAAAAGCCCATCCATTAGATAAAAAAATCAAAGGACGGTGCAATTTTCATTGTCCGTCCTTTGACTAAAATAAACTAAGCTAATTTTATTAGCTTTTACAAGCTCCTTATTTAAACTTAAAAGGTAAAAACCAATCTCTACTCATCAATTTTGCCCGAGCAGCACTAGCAGCTCCTGCAGATAAGCCAGACTTACGTAATTTATCAAAAATTTTGTCAGCAATAAAGGAAGGGTCATTTCTGCGAATGGCGACCCTTAATAGGTCTGACCAGCGCTGTCCTTCATAAGCTAGTTCCAATGCATCTTCCGCTAGAATCATGTTTTCTATATTGGTTACACTATCCGTCAGTGGCAATGTTACCGCACTCAATCCTGCTCTGCCACGAATTCCTATATTTCTGTACCAAGTACTTCTAAATGCAGGACCATCCCCTTCTCTTCCATCAAAATCGTAGGGCCAAGGTAAAAATGATTGTTGCATATTAGTAACATCTCCAATCCTACTTGCTCCAGGTAAAGGATCATAATGATAATTAATTCCTTTATTCACCAAGGCATAGGCAAGCTTGTATTTACCTGCACGATTTGCTGCCTCCGAATAGTGAAGATGCAATGTTGCCGCTCTTGTCAAGAACCATTTGCCTGGTTGGCTAAAAGTACTGATGGGTAAATTATCTGATCCTAAATAATTATACAAGTATTTCATGATTACCGGCTTACCATTAATCAATCGGTAAGTGAAAGTACCCCTAGAATCCATAGGAAAATTATTCCTTACTACTTCAGCAGCTGTTGCTGTATTAGCAGAAAAAGTATAAATCTGCGTTTGGCTATTCCAATTATCGATTGCTTGCTGGGCTGGTTGTACCAGATAACTTCCCCCGGCAGGAGAAAATAAATCAATCAATGGATTTACCGGTTCAAATTTTTTATCGAACGGCAATGACCAAATCATTTCCCAGTTAAACTCATTATCCACCTGGGGCCTTTCAAACAAATACCTCCATCCATTGGAATACACCAACGAAGAAAAATCCTGCGTTCTTGAATAAGAGATACTAGCATTGGAGAAACTAGAAATACGGTATTGGTTATAAAATTGTTCTCCTACTCCACTAGTTCCCAAAACCTCCATCACTCTTTTATACCGATCGGCAGATTTATCATACTGGCCCTGCCACAAATACAAATCACCCAACAATATATT
>CANJDY010000018.1 GCA_947472635.1 Chitinophagaceae bacterium | reverse complement strand
TGGTGTACAATAAAGTTTATCCAGAGCCTTATTATGGAATCAATAATAAGTTGTCTAGTAATCTTATTCCTGACATTGCTTCGGCAGGACAAGCTTTTTACACTTATTGGTTTAGAACAAAATTCACTGTCCCCTTATCTGATACCAACAAGGTAATTTGGCTTCAGGTGGATGGTATTAATTACCGGGCCGAAATTTGGGTGAATGGAAATATGGTAGGCAATATGGCAGGCATGTTTGTGCAGGATTATATTGATATCACAGACTTTGCCAAAATTGGTGCTGAAAATGCACTGGCTATTAAAGTTTATCCAGTTGATATACCGGGTACCAACAAAGTAAAACCATGGAGAGCTAGGGGAGAAAATAGAAATGGTGGTGATGGCAATATTGGCTTGAATACAACGATGTTAATGTCGGTAGGCTGGGATTTCACCTTTAAAGATGGTATTCGAGATAGAAATACGGGTATTTGGAAAAGTATTTCTCTTTATTCAACGAATAAGGTCGCACTAAGGAATCCTTTTGTAAAATCTAATTTATCCAAACCTGCTTACGACTTGGCAAATGAAACCGTATCGGTTGATTTGGTAAATGCGGCTATGCGAACAGTCCAATGTGTAGTTAAAGGAGAAATAGTAGGCGAGGGTATCCATTTTGAAAAAAGTATGGAACTTAAAAGGGGGGAGGACAAAGAAATGGTTTTTACTCCCAACGATTTTCCGCAATTAAAAATTAAAAACCCTCGTTTATGGTGGCCTCAGTTTAAGGGAAAACAAGATTTATATCATTTAAAATTGCAGGTTTATTTAGATGGAGTATTAGCCGATGCGGTGAATACTAGTTTTGGTATAAGGGAAATTATTGCGGATAGAAATACGCCGGATAGTTCTAAAACCTTTTATGTAAATGGAAAGAAAATATTTATTCGTGGATCCAACTGGATTCCTGAAGCGATGTTACGCAATTCAGATGAAAGAATGAATGCAGAACTTCGGTACACCAAACAATCCGGAATCAATCTGCTTCGTTTGTGGGGAGGTGGCATTGCTGAATCTGATTATTTCTACCAGTTATGCGATGAGTTAGGGATTTTAGTATGGCAGGAATTTTGGCTAACAGGTGATACCAAACATCCCCAGGATAAAAATATATATTTTAATAATTTGCAATCTGCAGTAAAGCGGATTCGCAATCATCCTTCACTTGTCTTTTATGTTGGTTCCAATGAGAGTACGGAGGTTTCTGGAACCAAGGAATTACTCTCCAAAGTAGATGGTACCAGGCCTTATCAAATGCAGTCGGAAACAGATGGGGTTCATGATGGAAGTCCTTACCAGCAGGTTAACCCGATGCAGCACTATGAAAATACGGCTTCTGATAGAGGTAGCAGGGTAGATGGATTTAATCCGGAATATGGTGCTCCTACCTTACCCACTGTAGAAGTGTTGCGCGAAATGATGTCCGAAAAGGATTTGTGGCCGATCAATAAAGAAGTGTGGGATTATTTGGATGGAGCTGCTTTTCATGGCATGACCAACAAATACAAAGACCTGGTGAATAATTATGGCCTTTCTAAATCGATTGATGAATTTTCACAAAAGGCCCAGTTGTTGGGAGCAATGAATTCAAAATCTATTTGGGAAGTATGGAACCGTAATAAATTTGGCTATGGCGATCGGTATTGCTCAGGTTTACTATTTTGGTATCACAATTCTCCTACCCGACAGGTTTGTGGAAGAATGTGGGATTGGTCTTTAGAGCCTACCGCTTCCTTATACCATACTCAGCATGCATTGGAACCATTGCATGCTCAATTCGATTACTTAAAAAATACGGTCTCGGTATACAATGATTATTTTGAAACTTTCCATAATTATTTGCTCGTAGCAGAAGTGTTTGACCTAAACAGTAAAAAAGTATCTACCCAATCCATCAAAATCCCTCAAATTGGATCGGATGCAGTACTGAATGATTTGTTGAAAATAAGTTTCAGCACATCCTTAACGCCAGTACATTTCATTAAACTGGTATTGCTTACTGAAATGGGAAAAGAAGTTTCACGTAGTTTTTATTGGCGGTCTAACAATCCATATTTAGGCAAGGAAACCCTTACCGGACCTGCATCAGCTGGCTTTGAGTCATTGAGTTCTATGAAAAAAACGAGCCTCACTACCCATTCAGTAATTTCAAAAAGGGGCAACAAGTATTTTATTGATTTAGATATTGACAATAAGACTAAAACGATTGCATTTTTCACCCAGCTTCAATTAGTAGACAAAGATAAAAAGCCCATTCGCCCATCATTTTACACCGATAATTTCTTTTCCCTTTTACCGGGCGATCATATACATGTTGAAATTGAAACTAAGGATAATCATTTGGTTGGTTTGGGAAATACCCTTGTAATTAAAGGTTTCAATGTGTTACAAAATGATATTTTAATCGATCAAATCAAAGGGTATGAAAAATAGACTGTTATTATTTTTGTTTATCCTGCATTCCTTTTCGGGGTACAGCCAACGTAATGACCAGCTGATTACTTCTTTCGGTGCTGTAGCAGATGGTCAAACCAACAATGCTGTTGTTATTCAGCAATTAATAGACAAGGTTTCAGCAGAGGGTGGTGGAAGAGTTATTATTCCGCCAGGGAATTTCATGTCGGGACCTATTTTTTTGAAATCGGGTGTTGATCTTCATCTTGAATTAGGTGCAAGATTACTAGGACCTACCAATCGATCAGATTATGGAAATAAAACAGGAAAACCTGCAATAATTTCTGCCAACAATCAAAACAATATAGCAATCAGTGGAAAAGGAATTGTTGATGGCCAGGCACAAGAATTAATGCTGGATATTTTTCAAAAACTTCGCAGTGGTGAGATGAAACAAGATTCTATTTGGCTTTATAAACGGCCAGGGGGGAGAGCCTATATTCTTTACTTTTATGGCTGTACCAATGTGAATATTACTGGGATTACTTTAAAAAATGCTTCCGACTGGGTGCAAAATTACGTAGAGTGCAATGGGGTAAAGATTGATGGCATTACCGTGCAAAGTACTGCCTACTGGAATAATGACGGATTGGACATTACCGATTGTAAAAATGTTCGAATTACCCATTGTTTTATCAATGCTTCTGATGATGCACTTTGTTTTAAATCGGAGAATTCTGCTAGTTTTTGTGAAAATGTTTTTGTCGATAGTTGTACGTTGCGCTCTAGTGCTAACGGTCTAAAATTCGGCACGGCTAATTTTGGAGGTTTTCGAAATTTTGACATTCGTAACCTTACCATTTTTGATACCTACCGATCTGCTATAGCTCTTGAATCGGTAGATGGTGGTTTTTTGGAGAATATTACAATTCGAAATGTAAACGCCAAAAATACGGGTAACGCTATTTTTATTCGTCGTGGGCAGCGAAATGGTAACGGTAAAGTGGGAACACTGAAGGGGATTTATATAGCTAACGTAAAAGTGGAAACGCCTTTATTAAAACCTGACCAGGGATATCCCTTGGAAGGCCCTCCGGATCATATTCGTCCAGGATTGGATAAAATGCCTTATCGGCCTTCTCATTATCATATTTACGGTCATCCTTTTTTGCCCTACAATTTAATACCTTCCTCTATTGTGGGTATTCCGGGCTTTCCGGTAGAAGATGTTACGCTAGAAAATATTGAAATCAGTTATGGAGGGAGGGCTGATAAAAACATTGCATATATACCCTTGAATACCATCACAACCATTCCTGAAAATGCTGCTAATTATCCTGATTTTTCTATGTTTGGCGAATTGCCTGCTTGGGGATTTTATATGCGTCATGCTGAAGGAATTAAGATGAAAAATGTAATCCTTCGTTATGTAGAAGCTGATTTTAGACCCGCACTGGTTTTTGATGATGTAAAAAATATTAGTCTAACGAAAATGCAAATTCCTACAGCAATAGAAATGCCTGTGGTATTATTGAATAATGCTACTGGTGTAACTATGAAAGAATTGCAACTTTCTGTTAGTGAAGAAAAGGGCGTACTCAATACAAATTATAAATAATAGAAATCAATAGTTAACTTTTGAAAATAAAAAGCCCCTATATTAAAATTCATTTGCTCCTGTTATTGGTAGGTACCTGTATGCAACAGATTGTATACGGACAGTCAATTCCAGCTTTTAGGAATGAGCAATTATCCCATACAGAACGTATCAATGATTTACTAAGTCGCCTTACTGCAGATGAAAAAATAAGTTTACTCATTGCTAGTTCTCCAGGTATTCCGAGACTGGATATCGACAAATATTATCACGGCAATGAAGCTTTGCATGGAGTGGTAAGGCCTGGAAAATTCACCGTTTTTCCTCAAGCATTGGCAATGGCGAGTATGTGGAACCCCTCACTGTTATATAAAGTGGCTACTGCTATTTCAGATGAGGCACGTGCTAGATGGAACGAACTGGAACAGGGAAAAAAGCAAACGTTGAAATTTAATGATCTGCTTACTTTTTGGTCACCTACCATCAATATGGCTCGCGATCCACGATGGGGGAGAAGTCCAGAAACCTATGGAGAGGATCCATACCTGGCTGGTGTGTTGGGTGTTCAGTTTGTAAAGGGCTTGCAGGGCAATGATCCTAGATATTTAAAAGTGGTAGCTACTCCAAAACATTTTGCAGTTTATAATCAAGAGGGGAATCGTTTTTTTAATAATGCAGTCGTTTCGATGCGTGTACTTAGAGAATATTATTTACCTGCTTTTGAAGCTTGTATAAAAGAAGGGAAAGCTGCATCCATTATGACGGCTTATAATGCAGTAAATGGTGTACCCTGCACTGCCAATGCTTTTTTGCTTACCAAAGTACTTCGACAGGATTGGGGATTTAACGGTTATGTTGTTTCAGATTGCGGTGCACCCAGCCATTTGGTAGATGCCCACAAATACGTACCAACCAAAGAACTAGCTGCAAAGGTGAGTATCCAGGCAGGGTTGGATCTTGAATGTGGGGATGATATTTTTATGCAGCCCCTAGTAGATGCCTATCATTCCGGAAAAGTTTCATTGAAAGAAATTGACAGTGCTGCTTACCGGGTATTGCGAGCAAGAATGCAATTGGGGTTGTTTGATGATATGCAGCACAATCCCTATAATAAAATTTCACCGGATGTAATTGGTTCTTTGCCGCACAAGGCTTTAGCCGAAGAAGCAGCCCGGCAGAGCATAGTGTTGTTGAAAAATAAAAACCATATATTGCCAATCAATAGAAATACAATTAAAACAATCGCTGTTGTGGGCATAGATGCTGCCAACAATGAATTCGGCGATTATAGTGGTATTCCTGTTGGAGTGCCCGTGTCTATTTTGCAGGGTATCAAAAATAAATTAGGTTCCAATGTTAAAATTTTATTTGCACCCTGGAAACCTGTAAATGGGTTAGAAGATTTTACATTGATTTCAAAAGATTTTTTCCCAGCTGGTTTACATGCTGAATATTTCTCAACACTTACCTTACAAGGACCTTCCAAAAGCAGGGAGGAAGAGGTTATCAATTTTGAACCTGATAACCAGCCTCCAGATGCATTTCCTCCAACAACTCCGGTATCTGTTCGTTGGAGTGGCAAACTTCATCCAACTATTTCAGGTAAATACAGTCTTGGTTTTTTTGCTAAAGATGGTTCTCGATTGATTATGGATGGCAAAATATTGATTGATTCTTGGAGAAGAAAATCGTTGATAGCTGATTTTGTAGCGGTTGACTTAGAAGCTGGAAAAGAATATGCAATTCAGGCTGAATATTTCAATTACAGGAAACCAATTGTTGCCAAACTATTTTGGAAAACTCCCAACGTAACGAAAAATTACACCGATTTATTTGCTGAATCAATTCAATGTGCAAAAGCTGCCGAAGTAACAGTGGCAGTAATTGGAGTGAACAAATTTTTCGCAAGAGAAGGTCAGGACGGAGAGAGCATTCAATTGTCAAAAGATCAGGAAGTTTTTATACAACAGATTTATTTAGCCAATCCAAATACAGTGGTTGTGCTGGTGGATGGCGGTTCTTTGGCTATCGGCTGGATAAACGAACATATTCCTGGTATCATTGATGCATGGTATTCAGGCCAGGAGGGAGGCACAGCTGTGGCAGACGTTTTATTCGGCGATTATAATCCCGCAGGAAGATTACCCCTTACTTTTTATAATAACTTGAAAGAATTACCCGCTTTTGGAGACTATGATATTACCAAGGGCCGAACGTATCAGTATTTTAAAGGAAAACCTTTGTATCCATTTGGATTTGGATTAAGCTATACAAGTTTTCAATATGGTGATTTGAAGGTGAAAGATGCAGGTGAGAAAATACAAATTAGTTTTTCTATCAAAAATACTGGAAAGTTGATGGGTGATGAAGTAGCACAAGTGTATGTAAAAATGCCTGATCAAAATATACCAATGCCCATCAAACAATTGAAGGGATTCAAACGAGTTTCCATTCAACATGGAAAGACTGAATTTGTGGAGATTCTAATCGATAAGGCTCAGTTGCGTTTTTGGGATGAAGGGCAGGCAAAATTTGTAACACCAAAAGGTATCTTTCAAATAATGGTAGGAGCTTCCTCCGAAGATATTCGATTAAATAATGCATTTGTATTATAAATAAATTACATATAATAAACTAAATCATTTAAAATTGAATATTAACGACAATTTGTTACAAAAAAGTCGTCCAAATAAGGTACCCTACTTTAACAAATAACCTTTGTAAATATGAAAAAAATCAACTTTCTAATCGTGTTGTTAGTTTCCTCTTTGCTATTATTCAATACATCTTTTTCTCAAAAGATAAAAGTTGCCAAATCTTCAGAAAGGAAGCCAAATATTATTCTCATTTTAGCCGATGATATCGGATTTGAAACGATTAGTAGTTATGGGAGTGAAAGTTACAAGACACCTAGGATTGATAAACTCGCTCAGCAAGGGGTTAGGTTTGATCAATGTTATGCTCAGCCATTGTGTTCCCCTTCGCGTTTGCAAATAATGACTGGAAAATCAAATTTCCGAAATTATGAACGGTGGGGTTACTTAGATCAAAATGAAACCAATTTTGCCCATCTATTAAAATCCCAAGGATACGCCACTTGTATCGCTGGAAAATGGCAGTTGAGTGGGGATGAATTTACTCCTTACAAAGCAGGTTTTGATGAATATTTGTTGTGGAATATTATGGATACCAGCTCCAGCTATAATGAGCGCTATAAAAATCCACGTGTATTGGAAAATGGGATCAAGAAAAAATATGCTAATGGCGAGTATGGTCCTCAGTTGTTCAGTAATTTTATTACCAATTTTATGGAACGTAAACGGGATGTTCCGTTTTTCGTATATTACCCAATGGTGCTTTCACATCGCCCCTTTGTACCAACTCCGCTGAATGCCAAAGCTTATAAAGACTTTAAAATAGTAAATAAAGGTGAATTAGGTGGTACCCCTACGGATACAGCCCATTTCAAAGATGAGATGTCCTACCTCGATAAAAATGTGGGTGAAATTATTGATAAAGTCCATCAACTGGGTATTAGTGAAAATACACTTATTTTGTTTACCGGCGACAATGGAACCGGTGTAGGAATCAGTACTATTATGAAAGATGGTAAAAAAATACCTGGTATGAAAGGCTATACAAATGAGTATGGTATTCATGTTCCGCTGATTGCCTATTGGGATGGAAAAATAAAACCACACCAAATAAATGATAACCTGGTTGATTTTACTGATTTTCTTCCTACTATTTGTGATGTGGCAAAAATTACATTGCCAACAACTTTTATTACAGATGGATTTAGTTTTCTCCCTCAGTTGCTAGGGCAAAAATATACTCCAAGGGAATGGTTATTTTCTCATTACGATCCAAAGAAAGGTGAATTTCCCAAAGCAAGGTTTGTTCATAATAAGGAATGGAAATTGTATGAAACGGGCGAGATCTACCATGTGAGCGTGGATCCATTAGAAAAAAATAAAATGGAAGAAAGTGAATTGACAGCAGAACAAAAAAAGTTGATGGCTACTTACAGGGAAGTCTTTTCTAAAATGGTGAGAGTGGCAGTAGTGAAACCGGTTAAAGTAAAAAAAGTAAAAAAGAAATCGGAGGAGGAGGAGGAATTAGTTCCCTCCCCATAAATAAGCAAAACTGTAAGGGTAGTGTAAATTTTGTATTTAAATAATGTAGTATGAAAAATAATTCAAGACGAGATTTTCTAAAACTTTCCGCAGCCTTAGGTGTAGGCTCGCTGATTCTTCCAGGATTTAAACCCTATTCGTTTAATAGCAGGATTAACATTGCCGTGATAGGCGTTGGTGGCCGTGGAAGTGCCAGCTGGTCGCAGGTTCCTAAAGAAAGTATTGTAGCTATGTGCGATGTCGATGATCGAATGTCGGCAGAAGGTTTTAAACAATGTCCAAATGCAAAACAGTATAAGGATTTCAGGGTAATGTTTGATGAAATGGCTAAGGATATTGATGCCGTTATAATTGCTACACCCGATCATACTCATTTTGCAGCGGCAATGGCTGCAATGGAATTGGGAAAACATGTATTTGTAGAAAAACCGTTGACACATAATATTTGGCAGTCAAGGACTTTAAAAAAAGCTGCGAAATATTATAAAGTTGTTTCTCAGATGGGTAACCAGGGGCACACTACAAATGGCATCAGACTTGTAAAAGAATGGTATGATGCGGGTGTGCTTGGGCAAGTAAAAGAGGTTATTCGTTGGTCTGAAGGCTTGACTAAAGATTTTGAGCAAAATCATTATTTTGGAAAGCCTACAAGTTTTCCTCCATCTGTTGATCCGATTCCCAATGAACTTAATTGGGATCTTTGGCAGGGGCCAGCTTCAGCGCGTTCTTTCAGTAACTATTATACTCCCCGTAGGTGGAGAGGTTTTTTTGATTATGGAAGTGGAAAATTAGGTGATTGGGCCTGTCATACGTTGGATGCTCCTTTTTGGGCATTGGATCTGGGAATGCCCCATTCAGTAGAAGCAACCGCTAGTAATATGATGGCTGATCATAGTTTTGTATCGGATGAGTCAGTAGTTACCTGGCAGTTCGGTGCCCGGGGCAATAAAGCACCTGTAACAATGAAATGGTATGAAGGAATGGAAAAACCTGCTATTCGGCCAGAGTGGGGAGTTACTAAATTACCTTCCATGGGTATGATTATGATTGGGGATAAAAAATCAATCATTACTGATGGCAGACCCAACAAAGCAAAATTGCTCGTTCCCAATGAAGAAATGATTGAGTTTTTGAAAAATGCTCCTCCTCAAACTATTCCTAGAGTTGACGAGGAAAAGCCTGTGAAGGAATGGCTCGATGCAATACAAAACCATACGTTACCCGGTTCAAATTTTAATTATTCAGCGGACCTAACCGAAATGATTCAGGTGGGTGTGTTGGCACAGAGGTTTGGAGGTAAGTTTACCTATGATAGCAAACATATGAAAGCAATCGGAAGACCAGAACTTGATGCGTTTATCAAAGAGCCCGTTCGAAAAGGTTGGTCTTATGGAGAAAATTTATGGAAATAAATACAATTTCAAATTAAACATATAAAGTACAAATGAAAAAGGGTATTCTAATGACAATACTGTTTGTTCAATTTTTATCAATCATAGGCTTGAGCCAACCTATGATTAAAGCCGTAAAAATTGGCGATAAAATTGATGTTACCATTAATAAAATGTTTTTTACGAGTTATATATTTTCTGAGAATGAAAAATATCCATTTTTCTTTCCAGTGAATGCGCCTTCTGGTTCTGGTGTAACTTCAATGAGAAATGGCGTTTGGCCGCATCATAGTTCTTTGTTTTTAGGTTGCGACAAGCTCAATGGTGGTGACTATTGGAATAAAGAAATGGAGAGAGGTAGGATTGTTTCGGTTCGTGAAGCAATTGTTGAAAATAATGGGCCAAGAGTTGTTATTGAAAATGATTGTATATGGAAGCGTCCGGGTGCAGAGTCACCTATACAAGATTTTAGAAAAATCACTATTACTGCACCATCTAAAGACCAATTTCAAATTGACTTTGAAGTTCGATTAGAAATGTTAACTGATGTAACGATTGAAAAAACCAACCATTCGTTTTTTTCAGGAAGAATGGATGCCTCACTCTGTGTTGAAAATGGCGGAACCATGATTGATGCAGATGGTGCGCAAGGTGAAAAAGCAACTTTTGGAAAGCCTTCTCCATGGATTGATTGTTTTGGTAAAAGAGGTAATAAGATAGAAGGAATGGCCATTATGCAACATCCTTCTAATAATTGGTATCCATCACCCTGGTTTACACGCGACTATGGATTTTTTTCTCCAACGCCCATGTATTTTCCAGCCGATGATAAAAATACGTTTTTAAAAAAAGGAGAGCTAGTGCATTTGAAATACAGAGTAATCATTCATAGCGGTAATACTGATACAGCAAAGATTGCTGAAGCATTTGCAAAATATGCCGTAGAAAAATAACTTGTTTTATTGGGTACTCATTGTAATATTTTGGCAGTTACTTATTTATAATAAATAAATTTTACAAAAAATGAAAAGACGTAAATTTTTACAACAAACGTTAACCGGTGCAGCAGGAGCTATTTTCATGCCTACCATTGTACCTTCATCTGTTTTTGGTAAAAATGCACCTAGCAATAAAATTAATATTGGCCATATCGGTTGTGGTAGAATAGGCCGTAAACACGATATGCCCTTTGTTATTAAACAAGATGCTGTAAGGGTAATGGCTGTTTGTGATTTGGATAGAAACCGATTAGAGTCGGCCAAGAAAAGAGTTGTAGAAATGTACAAAAAACAAACAGGGCAAGACAATTATGTTGACCCGAAAATGTACGACGATTATAGAGAATTATTATTAAACAAAGATATTGATGCAGTAGTAATTAGTACTCCAGACCATTGGCATGCTAGAGCAGCTATGGATGCTGCAATAGCAGGTAAGCATATCTATTTGCAAAAACCAACTTCTTTAACGATTGCAGAAGGCCGTGCTTTGAGTAATCTAGTACAAAAGTCTGGTGTTATTTTACAAGTTGGAACACAACAAAGGGGCTACCCGCAGTTTCGAGTTGCTGCTGAATTAGTGCGCAATGGAAGAATAGGAAAATTACATACCGTTAAAGTAGGAATTTCTGCAGATCCATCTGGACCTGTGGTAGGAGAAATGCCGGTTCCTAAAAGTTTTAATTACGATATGTGGTTAGGCTCCACGCCACATGTGCCCTACAACGAAATAGGGGTGCATTCGCAAAAAGCATTTGATCGACCAGGTTGGATGCGTCGCGAGCAATTTGGTGCAGGTATGATTACAGGTTGGGGGCAACACCATTACGATTCTGCAGCCTGGGGAATGGACACAGAATATACTGGACCAATTTCAGTGCAAGCCACAGCAGAATTTCCCCATTCGGGAATTTATGATGTTCATGGAGATTTTATGGCCAAAGCTGAATATGCAAATGGTATAACCATGTATACAAGTGCGGTATATCCAAATGGTATTCGTTATGAAGGAACGGAAGGCTGGATTTTTGTATCACGTGGAAACGAAAGAGTAACAGATAGTGATCCAATTGTAACGGATGATCGGAGCAAACCATTAGATGCAAGCGATCCTAAAATCCTTACTTCAGTAATAGGAGAAAACGAAATTCATTTATATAAAATTGATGAGCAACACAGTAATTGGGTGGACTGTATTCAAAGTGGAAAGCAACCCATATCACCTATTGAAATTGGTCACAGGGCCTGTACGGTTTGCCTGATTACTCATATCGCAATGAAAGTGCCAGGCATTTTACATTGGGATCCAAAAGTAGAAAGATTCACAAACAGCGATTTGGCAAATTCTATGTTGAGCCGCACACAACGTTTTCCATATGGAACAACTCATGTTGGTAAAAAATAATAATATGGATTTCTTAGATAACATGACTATAAAACGAGGCCAATTTGTAGGGTCAATGGGAGTATTGTTACTTTCTGCCCTTTCAAAAAATGGCTTTTGCCAGTATTTGAGTGATTCCACGCAAACCGTCGATTCAATATCACTCTATTTGATCAATGTTTCTAAGGAAAGGAATTTTAGTCATGGCACTTGGGAAAACCGACAGCATGTTTTTGTAAAAATTCAATCTGGCCAACAGACAGGTTGGGCTGAGGCTTTAGCAAATAAAAATAACCTTGATTTTGACATCCAAGCTTGGGGGCTTTTTTTTAATGACATAAAGGGTATGTCTATCGGCAATGCAATTAAGTATTGTCATAACAAGTTTCTATCAGGCCAATGGGAGCATAAAATGAGCGAACCAGCCTTAATGGGCTTGTATGATTTATTGGGTAAATTAGCCAATCAACCAACAATTGAGTTGTGGGGGCTTCATAATAGGGAACCTGTTCCAGGTCTTTTTTGTATCCTTGAAAAGGATGTCAAAAAAGCGCTCGTTCAGGCAGCCATTGCCCAGGATCAAAAATTAACGAGCCATGTAAAGTTGAAATTATTCGGAATCAATGAAATCGATCTTCCTTTAATCAAATCTTTACGAAAGTTTTTTGGCCAATCTACATTTTTAACAGCTGATGCAAATAGAGGGTACAAAAATTGGAAATCAATCGATGAGTTGGCGGCAATAATGAATGATTTGCATGTTGCTGGTCTCGATGCAATGGAAGATCCCGCTTCTTTGTCTACACAGCAATGGATTGAACTACAAGCTAAGGTGGGTAACTTAGCTTTAATTCCTGATTATCCGATGCGTCCTGCTTATAAAGCTTTACAATCTTTTTCTCCTGAAATGGGTAGGTATTTTAATATTCATCCAGATACCATGGGAACTTTTACGGAAGTCATTGAGCTTGGTAAGAAAATTAAAAAAAGTAATAGAGGCTTAATGATTGGCGATAGTAGTTTCGTTGGACCTGCCTGTACTTTTTGGCAACAACTCGCCATAGGGTTAGGCGCATCCTGGGTGGAAGCGCTGGAAAAACCACAAGAATCGAATATTTTTCAGCAATGTGTTAAGCAACAATCAACTAATTTAAACAGTGAAGGAAAAGTTGTTATTACTACTTTATATCCTGGTTTTGGAATTCAAATGGATGAAGCAAAATTAAAAAAGCTCGCCAACAAGATCGTTCAAATATTTTAAAATGAAAATCGTTATTCTGTCCATACTAAGTTTATTTTTTGTTGCAACAAAGATTTCTGCTCAGGAGAAAGATTCAATGTATGTCCCCTGGTCTCTACGAGATGTTCAACAATCAATTGAATATTGTGCGTCAAAAACCCTTGCTACCATTGAAAATCTCGCTTCCTATAAAAAGTCGCCAAGAACAATATTATCAGGAGAAAAACATTGGAATGCAAAATCTGCAGGTGGATGGACAAGTGGATTTTGGGCAGGAATTCTTTGGTATGTTTATGAAGGGACCGGAAATGAAAAAATAAAACTGGAAGCAGAGAAATTTACAGAAGAAATATTACCAATCTTGGAACAACCTGCGAAGAGCCACGATATAGGATTTATATTTAACTGTAGTTTTGGTAACGGGTATCGCCTGACTAGAAATTATCGTTATAAAAAAATATTAATGTCAGCCTCCGATTCACTTGCTCACCTTTTTAATGATAAAGTAGGCACTATTTTATCTTGGCCATATCAAGTAAAAGATAAATTGTATGCACCTCATAATACGATTATTGACAATATGATGAACCTGGAATTATTGTTTCTAGCTTCCAATAATTCATCGAATACAACATTTCAAAAAATGGCTATTTCTCATGCCAACGTTACTCAAAAAAATCATATCAGTTCTTCCGCTACTGTTTATCATGTATTGGTGTATGATGACATTACCGGTAAATCTATTCGTAAATTTACGCACCAGGGATACAATGATAGCTCCCTTTGGGCAAGAGGCCAGGCATGGGGTATTTATGGATTTACGATGTGCTATAGGCAAACGAAGGATAAAAAATATCTGGCAACAGCCAAGGCTTTAGCTACTGCCTATTTACAACGTCTTCCAAAGGATTATGTTCCCTTCTGGGATTTTGATGACTTAGCAATACCCAATGCACCAAGAGATGCATCGGCTGCAGCAGTAGTAGCCTCGGCTCTTTTAGAGCTTTCGGAATTGGAAAAAAATATTGAAGAAAAAAGGTTCTACCGCAAAACTGCTGAAAAAATACTGAGGTCACTTTCTTCTCCTGCCTATTTAAGTGGATCAGAAAATGATGCTTTCCTACTTCATTCTACCGGTAATAAACCTAAAAATAGTGAGGTGGATATACCAATCATTTATGCAGATTATTATTATATAGAAGCATTGGTAAGACTAAAAAAAATAGTACAGGCAGAAAATAAAATTAAATAACTATGTACTCTCTATTTACTGCATCTCACCCAAAGCCATTTCATAAGCAAAGAAAGTTTATTGTTATTGTGTTAACGATTATTTTATTGCCTTCAATTGTTTTTTTTGGATGTGCTAGTAGAAAATTAGGAGTTCAACTTCCAAAGGGTAATATAGAAGTTCCTGTAAAACGTTCGATTCATTTCAATGCCATTTCTAAATTACAACAAGAAATCATTCAATACTGGTCAAGGGGTAAGGTGGAAGATTGGGTTGACGGAGAAAAAATTGATTTGAAAAATCCTAGGACTGTCATTAGTTGTTTGTTGGCAGGTAAGCGTATTGATGAAATCAATCAATACCTTCTTCTACAAAAGTCTACCGGTAATAACGGTACTCGTTGGCTACTTAATCCGAGAGGCGGATATGATTTTAATGATATGGCCTTTACTCCATTACTGTATTTATTCAACGATCGTCCTGATTTACTTTATCCTGCAACAAAACATCATTTGGTAGAAAATATCCTTACTATTGAAGGTGCTGGATTTACAAAAAATGTTCCACGCCTAGGTTTTCAAGATTCAGAAAATCATATTCTGATGGCTGAAAGTTCACGTTATTTAAAAAACCAGTGGCGCTGGAATAATGGTACCCAATTAGCTAAATACAACAATCTTGCTAATGGGGTAGGGGAAGGTTTACTAAAATATTTAAAAGAAATTTATACGTATGGAATTTATGAGTTCAATTCGGATCCTTATCTAGGCTATACGTATTCTTCCTTATTAAATTTGAATGCTTTTGCTACTGGAGAAGTGAAAGAGTATGCTACTAAAATTTTAGATAATATCAACTGGCAATATGCATTAAGTAGCTTTCAGTTTAAGCATTTTCCACCTTATAGAAGACGATTCAAGGATTCATTTAGCAAATCTATCTATTCAGATTACCATTCAGTTATGCTAATGGTTTGGGCTAGTTTTTACAACGATTCTCTTGCTTTAGACATTACCCATGGTAAGCATCATGCACTTTGGCCTTCTATGTTGCCTTACCGTCCATCGGATAAGGTTATGGAGTGGACATTAAATAAACCGAATGCTTATTTTGTTAAAATGGGTCATGGATATAATTCTTGCCCAGAAATTTGTTCGGGGGATAAAACCTTCTTACTAACTGCTGGTGGTGCCAACCAAGGAAGGTTTTCATTGATCATGGCTAAGCCAACCGTATTGTTTTTAGAGGACAATGCGCGACAGCTAAATCAAACATTTCATATGTTTGGACCTGGCCCAGACTTTATGAAATGGAATAATACTGGTTTGTATGAAGATTTTGCTTGTACAAAAGGAATGGTGCATATCCCTGAAGGGAAAAAATCAGTCCTTATTTTAAATGAATGGCAGCTGTTCAATATCTCTGACAGCATTTTTCTATGTATTTTTTCTAAAAAAGAATTAGGGTTACTCGTGATTGTAAGAGCTCCATCAGCTAAGGAGGCTATAGGAAAAGTTGTATTGAATAATCCCGATACTAGTATTTTATTCAAGCAGTTTAAACATCCAAATGGCAATCTCATTGAGTATGATTTAGATGCACCAAAAGACCGTTGGGTGATTACAAGTATCAATAACAAACCAGTCAATAGGGGTTTTGACAGGTGGCCATTTTTTGAAGGAAATATTGATGCAGTAAAAAAATAATAACTCATTTAAAGTGTAACAGTTTTAAAAGAAATGAAAGCAATTTTTCTAGTCATATTATTTTTAGGAATTCAGCCTAATATTGTAAGAGCACAGGATTGGAATCCTGTGGCAGGTAACATTATGACAAAATGGGCTGCAGCTGTTACCCCAGAAAATGTTTGGCAAGAATATCCAAGACCTCAAATGGTTCGAAAAGACTGGCTGAGCCTCAATGGTCTTTGGGATTTTGCTATTTCTACTGAAATTACTGATCAACCTACAAAACTATATAATAGAAAAATTCTCGTTCCTTTTTGTGTAGAATCGGCACTTTCAGGAATTAAAGAAACGGTTAGAGGAAACCAGCAATTGCATTATAGGCGGTCTTTTACTGTTCCACCGAATTGGACTGGCAAGCAACTCTTATTGCATTTTGAAGCAGTTGACTATGATACCAAGCTTTGGGTGGATGGTAAATTTGTCGGAGAGCACAAAGGTGGGTATGATCATTTTCAGTTTGAAATTGCTCGATTTTTAAACAGTAGTCCCATACATGAAATCAGTTTGGTTGTTTGGGATCCTACCAACGAGGGCGCACAACCAATAGGTAAACAATCCCTACCCGAAATCAG
>CANJDY010000017.1 GCA_947472635.1 Chitinophagaceae bacterium | reverse complement strand
CGGGCAATGATTTCGCGCAATTGAGGTGCTGTTTCCACCACATGATTATCGATTTTGATAATCACATCCTTAGGCTGAATTCCAGCAAGAATAGCAGCCCCATTCTGAAGAAGACTATCTACTATAACACCAGTAGTAGTAGTAATTCCAAGAATTTTAGCCTTTGCCCCATTCATATCACTGATCATTATTCCTAGGAATGCACGCATCACCTTTCCATGTTTCAACAAATCATCCATAGTCTTCTTGACTATTTCAACAGGTATGGCAAATGAATAGCCTGCAAAAACCCCTGTAGGTGTTGAGATAGCCGCGTTGATTCCAATTAATTTACCATTGATATCTACTAGTGCTCCTCCACTATTACCACGGTTAACCGCAGCATCAGTTTGTATATAAGATTCAACCGCCGCCTTATCGTTTAGTATATTAATATTTCTTGCCTTAGCACTAACAATCCCCGCAGTAACCGTGGACGCTAAATTAAATGGGTTGCCCACAGCCAACACCATATCCCCCACTTCTACAGAATCGGAATTTCCAAATTCTATAAAGGTTAATTTTTTTTCGTCAATCTTTAACAATGCTAAATCAGTAGCTGGATCTTTACCTATGACTGTAGCCTTATAACTCCGCTGGTCATGAAGTACCACTTCAATACTATCAACCCCCTCAATTACATGATTGTTAGTAACAATATATCCATCTTCACTTATAATAACGCCTGAAGCACTCCCCAGCTGGTACTGAGGAGTATTGTCCTGTGAAGGAAAATATCGCCTCAAAAAATCATGATCAAAAAAATCTTTGAAAAAATCAGGAATCTCCTTAGATGACTTAACTGCTACCAATGACTTAATATGTACTACTCCAGGAGTAGCTTTTTTAGCAGCATACCTAAAATTAAAGCCCGAAACTGCCCAACGTACTCCTTGAGATTGATCATTCTTAAGTGATTGATGCTGTTTATCCTCGAATAAGAAAACCCCTTCGTTTTCAATACTCCCTGTCAACTTGCTTTGCTGACCACGACAACCTAGCAGAAAAAAACTGCCAAAAAAAAACAAGAAAATATTTTTTTTCATTGTGAAATTTTATAATTGTGATAAAGACTAAAATCTAGGGAAAGACTTTGGAAAAAAAATACACATTATTACTGAAGTAAATTAATGAAATGAAAAACGGAACTGGAATTATCCAGTTCCGTGACAAAGTAGTTTGGGTGTCATTTTAATAACACTATTGTCTACTGTATGCTAAATGACATTGGGATAAATCCCATACGTCAACAAAGTCAAAAATAATAAACCAAACAAATGGTTGTTATGAAAATAATCAGGGCCTTAACTGATACTCGTCATTCAACTAAAAATAAATGTTTTTAAACTTTATTAAATGGCCGATATAATCAACAAAAAAGACAGTCAGAAAATGGATCCTTCAGGGAAGCAGTTTAGTTGGTGGTGGATTTATATTGTTGTAATCACCTTATTGTTTTTGCCCTCTTTACTCAATAATTCAATGGCAGGCAAAGAAATTACCTGGCAAAAGTTTGAAAAAGAAATACTAAGTAAAAAAGCTGTTGAGAAAATCGTGGTGGAAAACAACGAGAAAGCAGCAATTTATATAAAAAAATCTTGGGGAAATACACCTTACTTTAAAGATGTCTTCCGACCAGCTATAGGAAATGGAATTAATTCAGGACCCCACTATTTCATTACCATAGGGTCAATTGAATCATTTGAAAGAAAACTAAATGAAGCTGAAAAAGACTTTCCAATCAATGAAAAAACTGAACTGAGTTATGTAAAAAAAACAAACTGGCTTTGGAACATCATTGGATGGCTATTGCCTATTTTCTTTTTACTGCTACTCTGGAATTTCTTAATCAAAAGAGCAGGTGGAATGGGAATGGGTTCTAGTGGAAACAATGTTTTCAATTTCGGAAAATCTACGGCTACCTTAATTGAAAAACAAAAAAGTGATATCAATTTTGAAGATGTGGCAGGTTTAGAAGAGGCAGAAATGGAGGTAAGGGAAATTGTAGATTTTTTAAAAAATCCAGAATCATTTACCAAATTAGGTGCAAAAATTCCAAAGGGTGTTATATTAGTCGGACCTCCTGGAACAGGTAAAACCCTGCTCGCCAAAGCTGTGGCGGGTGAAGCGCAAGTGCCATTTTTTTCAATTTCAGGCTCCGAATTTGTGGAAATGTTTGTGGGAGTAGGGGCTTCCCGAGTAAGGGATTTATTTAATAAAGCCAAGGAAAAAGCACCCTGTATAATTTTTATAGATGAGATAGATGCCATTGGAAGATCTAGGGGAAAAGGTGCATTCTTAAGTGGAGCCAATGATGAAAGAGAAAGCACCCTCAACCAATTATTAACAGAAATGGACGGATTTGGAACCAATAGTGGAGTAATTGTATTAGCTGCAACCAACCGTGCAGATATGTTAGATCCAGCATTACTCCGCCCCGGAAGATTTGATAGACATATCTATCTAGAACTCCCCAACATGAAGGAAAGAGAAGCAATCTTTAAAGTACATATTCGCCCGCTTGTGCTCGATGGTATAATAGATAGCCATTTTCTAGCAGCTCAAACTCCTGGATTTTCGGGAGCAGATATCGCCAATATTTGTAACGAATCGGCATTGATAGCAGCAAGAAAAAAAAAGAGAGCTATCGGAAAACAGGATTTTCTTGATGCCATAGATAGAACAGTAGCAGGAATAGAAAAGAAAAGTAAAATCATTTCACCTGAGGAGAAAAAAATAATAGCCTATCATGAAGCAGGTCATGCAGTAGTAAGTTGGTTACTAAAGCAAGTAGACCCAATAGTTAAAGTCTCCATTATTCCAAGAGGAAAATCGCTAGGTGCAGCTTGGTATTTGCCAGAAGAAAAACAATTGCGCAGTGAATCAATGTTTACAGAACACCTATGCGCTACACTCGGAGGAAGAGCTTCTGAGGAAATAACATTTGGAGAAGTATCATCAGGTGCATTAGATGACCTAGAGAAAGTAACTAAGGAAGCTTATATGATGGTTATGTATTATGGCTTTAATAAAAAAATAGGAAATATCAGCTTTTATGATTCAACAGGTCAGCGAGATATGGGTATTCAAAAACCTTATAGCGAAGAAACTGGCAAAATGATTGATGAAGAAGTAAGAAAACTAGTTAGTGAAGCCTATCAACGTACTATACTATTATTACAACAAAACAAAAAATTCTTACAATCGGTAGCAGAACTACTTGTAAAAAAAGAAATCATTTTTAAAGAAGACCTAGAAAACATATTAGGGAAAAGACCTGAAAAAAAAATCAATGTAATATCAGCGGAAGCGAAATTAATAGAAGCTGCAATAAATTAAAAGGATAATACAAATAATGAAATGAAAACTGAACAAAAATACAAAACACATACTAAAATAAAAGACAATCTTACCTTGAAAAAGAATGGAGAAATAAAAGAACAAATAAACTATTTATTCAAAAAAGGAAAGGGCATAACCACTTTAGGAAAAAAGCAACTAAAAATCAACGATAAAATAAAAGGTGACAGCCATAGGATATCAGTAAAAAATAAAAAAGAAAAGAATGAACAGAAAGATGAGAACAAGTATATGGCCAACGAAATATTAAAAATAAATGAAATGAAAATAAAGAATTTAAATGAATTTGATGAAACATGTAGGAAAATAATGTTATACAGCCATATGGTCAAAAAAGAAACTGAAAAAATATGGTGAAATATATAAACAAATAAAAATCGATTTAATTCAAAAGAAATCACCAAAAAAAATCCTACTTTAAAATAATGCCTTTCGAATTCACAACCCCATATGAAGTTAACCCTTCTTTTAAAAAGAAAGTAGCCTATTTTTGTATGGAATACGGAATACAACAGCCATTAAAAATTTATGCCGGGGGGCTGGGTTTTTTGGCAGGTTCTCATTTGCGAAGTGCATTTGAATTAAAGCAAAATTTCATTGGCATAGGGATATTATGGAAGTACGGATATTATGATCAAGTTCGAAAACAAGATCAAACAATGGACGTACTGTTTGAAGAAAAGAATTATGGATTTCTAGTGCCTACCAACATAAAATTCACTATCAAAGTATCGAGGCATGATGTATGGGTAACAGCCTTTTATTTACCGCCTGAAATATTTAATACGGCACCGCTTTTTTTACTTACTACAGATTTGCCAGAAAATGATTATTTAGCCAAAACAATTTCTGATAAGTTATATGACGCGAATCCAGAAACAAGAATCGCAGCAGCTATATTACTAGGTGAAGGTGGTATGAAATTACTAGAATCAATAAAATGGGAACCTGATATTTATCACTTAAATGAGTCGCACGCATTACCTCTAGCATTTTATTTATACAAAAAATATAAAAACAGTGCTGATGTAAAAAATAAATTAGTCTTCACCAACCATACTCCAGAAGAAGCAGGCAACCAGAAAACAAGTATAAGCTTACTCGAAAAGATGGGTTTTTTTTGTGAAATACCGCTTACCGAAATAAAAGCCATTACCCAATCTACCGATGACGAATTGAATCATACACTAACAGCACTTCTTTTATCAAAAAAAGCAAATGGGGTTTCTAAAATGCACCAGCAAACTCTTTGCAAAATATGGTCAGCCAATGAAAATATTTGCAATATCAGTACAATTACCAATGCACAAAATTATAACTATTGGCATGATGAAGCAATGTACCAGGCATTGACAAAAAATGATGATGAAGCTTTGCTCAAAAATAAAAAACAGGGAAAACAGCATCTATTTGAAGTAGTGGCAGATCAATGCGGCGAGATATATGATGATAAAATATGTACTATTATTTTTGCCAAAAGATTTTCAGGCTACAAACGACCCGATTTGTTTTTTCATGATATGGAAAGATTTCACCGCTTAGTAACCAATAAAGAAAGACCTGTTCAAATTATTTGGGCTGGAAAACCCTACCCAATGGATTATCCAGCTATTGGGATATTTGATAAAATTGTAAATATTTGTAAAACATATACCAACTGTTCTATCCTAGTGGGTTATGAAATAAAACTTTCCAAATTACTTAAACAAGGTGCTGACGTATGGCTAAATGTACCAAGGATGACACACGAGGCATCGGGAACTAGTGGAATGGCAGCGGCTATGAATAGTGCTGTCAATGTAGGATTACCAGATGGATGGTTCCCAGAATTTGCAAAAGATAAAATCAATTCATTTGTCATTCCCCCCTGCGACATCAACCTAGCGGAACATTTACAGGATGATACAGATGCAGCAAGTTTATTTCAATTACTAGAAACTGAAGTACTTCCAATGTATTATGATTTTCCAACTAGATGGCTAGAAATTGTAAAAAATGGATTACGAGACATTATTCCTCAATTTGACAGCAACAGAATGGCAACTGAGTATTATGAGAAATTATACAACGATTAAAAAAAAGATTATACTTTCCAATCTGATACCAATATTAATAACCCAATTTTTTTGAAATCTTCTTTTCAATTTCCACTGCAAAAAATACAATCGAAGAAGCAGAAATAACGATCATAATTTCATTAATAGACAAAGTTTCTGTATAAAAAATGGAATGAAAAAAAGAGAAATAAGTAATAATAAACTGAAATATGAAAGTTAGCGCAACAGCTCCAATGAGTAAGGGATTTGAAAAGAAGTCAGAAGAAAAAGCAGATTGATTTTCAGAACGAATGGCCAATACATGTCCCATCTGACTAAGGCAAACTACATTAAACACAATGGTTTGCCAATGTAACCCTTTTTCAATTGCCCATGATTGTGTAAATAATGCAATACCTGCCATTAATATGCCTACCCAAATTATATGTATACCTCTTCCATTGGCAAAAACAGTTTGATAGGGAGGTCGCGGAGGTCTGTTCATAATACCCTTTTCAGCTTTTTCAAAGGACAAGGCAATAGCAGGCAATCCATCGGAAACCAAATTAATCCATAAAATATGAATAGGCAATAACGCTACAGGCAAACCAATCATCGGACCTATTAATAATGTCCATAATTCGCCAGAATTTGTTGTCATCAAGTATTTTATAAATTTTAAGATATTATCATAAATTCTTCTCCCCTCTTTAACTGCCTTTATGATGGTAGCAAAATTATCATCCAACAAAATCATATGAGCTGCTTCCTTTGATACATCAGTGCCACTAATCCCCATTGCAATGCCAATATTAGCCCTTTTTAAAGAAGGGGCATCATTGACACCATCACCAGTCATAGCTACATAATGGCCTTTCTGTTGAAGCATTTTTACAATATGCAATTTTTGTTCCGGGGAAACCCTAGCGTACACTTTAATAGTTTCAATAATAGATAAGAAATGATCCTCTTCTAAAACCGACAACTGCTGGCCGGTGATTACTAGGTCCTTTTCGCTAGTAATAATACCGATTCTTTCGGCAATCGTTTTTGCAGTAACCGGATAATCTCCCGTAATCATAACCGGAATAATGCAGGCCAATTTACATTGGGCTACTGCATCTACTACTTCTTCTCGAGGAGGATCAATCATTGCAGTTAATCCTAAAAATTCAAGGCCTGATTCATGCAAATTTGAATCTAACTTTGTAGGCAGTGAATCCCAAAAACGGTAAGCAAATCCTAAAACCCTATAGCCGCTCAATGCCATTTCGTCAATATGATGCAAAATAATAGGTTGATCAACAGATACACATTTCTTGAGCAACAAATCAGGAGCTCCCTTAGTAAATGAAACAAAATGGTTATTATAGGGATGAAAAGTAGTCATGAATTTACGATCAGCATCAAAAGAAATTTCAGCTACCCGAGGCAATTCAAGCAATTTAATTGCAAGGTCCCTCACCAATTCCTTTAGTGCTTTCTCTGTACTGTCTCCAATATATTTTTTATCTTTACCCTCAACAACATCATTGTTAAAAAAAATAGCCTGTAAGAATAAATCTGAACTATGCTGCTGAGCTAGCAATGAAAAATTATTTTTGTTAAAAATTTGCCCATTTAGATATACCTGTTCCACCTGCATACTATTTTTAGTAAGCGTTCCAGTTTTATCTGTACAAATAAAGTTAACCGAACCTAAAGTTTCCACAGCGGGCAGCCTACGAATAAGACAATTAAATTGAATCATTTTCCTTGCCGCCAAAGCCAATGAAATGGTAATAACGGCAGGTAATGCTTCTGGAATAGCGGCAACTGCGAGTGAGATACTGGTCAGTACCATTTTCGATAGATTCTCTCCACTATACCAACCAACAATAAAAAACACAATGCATAACAACAATACCAGAAAAGAAAGTCTTTTGCTAAACACAACCATACGTTGTTGAAGTGGAGTGAGTAACTCATTTTCCTGCAACATTTTGGCAATACGACCTAACTCAGTTTGCATTCCTGTAGCAATGACTACACCGGCTCCACGTCCATTGGTTACAAAAGTTCCTTTAAAAGCCATATTAATTTTATCACCTAATGAAAGGTCATCCGATGTGAGTGGATGAGTAATTTTATCAATAGCGTGAGATTCACCAGTAAGTGCAGCTTCTTCAATTTTTAAATTGGCAGATTCATAGAGGCGAATATCAGCTGGAACAGCATTTCCAGCTTCAAGCAATACAATATCACCTACTACCAATTCGGTAGCAGGCAAAAAATTTAGCACACCATTCCGCATTACCCTTGATTGAGGAACAGCCATCTGCTTTAATGCAAGCATTGCCTTTTCAGCACGGTATTGCTGAAAAAAACCTAAAAAGGCATTCAACACAACAATTATCAATATAACAATCGTGTCAATAAGGTCGCCAATAATACCTGAGATAAAAGCGGCAAACAATAAAATAACAATCATCAGGTCTTTAAACTGTTCTAAAAAAAGAATAAAAACACTTTTCTTATTCCCAGCATCCAATTCATTTCGCCCAAATTCAATTAACCGCTCTTCGGCAATTATTGAATTTACACCTTGAAAATCGGTACCTAACAATTCAAAAATTTCTTGAATACTAAGCTTGTACCAGTTCATACATTAATATAAAAGATATATAATAGAAAAAACGATTGAAATTACATTGAAAGAACTTTAAAAAATAAATCATAAGAAAATAAAAAAAAACTAAAATACATAAAACAATAACTGCTAAATACTAACTATAAAATAAAACAAATAGTGGAAGAAAATAAAAGACCTAACTCAATAAATACAATGATATTAATCAGTTGATAAATAAAAATATACAACTGTGAAACATTTTTTTAACATCAAATGGGATAAAAGTAGCAAATCAATTTAAATGAATAACGGTGCTATAATCAAATAATAACAACCTAAAGGGGAATAGTAAATAAATCTGATAAATATCATATAATATCATGTGATTTATCATTATTAAAGACACGAGAATTAAGTTAATTGCAGTAGTAAGCTAAATACCCTCAATCAATACTGTTCGACAAAAAATATCCCAAATAGAAAATAGCTAATTTGAATAGTATTGTAAATAATGTATTTTAAAAAATAGTAAAATAGATAAAATGAAAACAATTAAAAGTATAATAATAGCGACTTTAATATTTTATTCCTATGCCGGATATACGCAGGATTCAAGTGCAAGCAGAAATGAAATCAACAAGGAAAACTCAGCAAATAATGAATATTGCTGCCCAATGCACCCTGATGTACAAAGTAAATTGGCAGGAAAATGCCCAAAATGTAACATGGATTTAGTTCAATCGAAAAAAGAAAAAATGAAAATGGAAATTATGAAGATCTACCAATGTCCAATGCACACCAATGAAGTAAGTAATAGGCCAGGGAAATGCAAAAAATGCAAAATGGACATGAATGAAAAAGAAGTAAAATAAGATGTAATAAAAATTAAATGTAAATGCGGAAATAAAAAAGAGGGCATTAAAAAAAAGAATATTTCAAAAGTGACAAATTAATAATACTAACAGAAAAGTAGTAAGTATTAAACATCCTGACCACTCTCATTAAAGTTACTGACCGAGGTCTTTGATTTAAACTTACATTAAAAATACATTTGTTGTACAAATTAATTATTAAAATTTTAAAAAGAAGAAATTATGGCAACTTCAGCATTATCTAAATTAACAGAACGTGTACCTTCTGTATTTGACGATTTTTTTAAACCCTGGAACGAATGGTTTGATGGTGGATTATCCAGTAGGGTAATGAGCATCCCAGCAGTAAACATTACAGAACAAAAGGATGACTACCAAGTATCACTAGCAGCGCCTGGTTTAAAGAAAGACGACTTCCACATTGATATCGATGGTAATTTATTAACCATTAGTAGCGAAAAGGAAGACAAAAAAGAAGACAAAGAAGGAAGGTATACCAGAAGAGAATATAGCTATTCTTCATTTGAACGAAGCTTTACCCTTCCAGAGGAGGTAAACAAGGAGAAAATTGAGGCTCACTATGAAGATGGCTTATTAAAATTAGTATTACCAAAAAAAGAGGAAGCTAAAAAATCGGCAATTAGCAAACATATAGCAGTCAAATGAATCTTTCTAAATGAAAATAAATGCCCCCCTCATTCTATTTTGGTGGGGCATTTTCAATTGACAAACCCAATGATAATATCAAAAATAACAAACCAATTAGATAACTCGTTAGCAAATTGTAAAGTGAAAATAAAAGAATAAATTATTTTAATCTATCGAATTGACTAGTATCAGTATCTAAGGTGATAAAAATTCTTAGCATAAAAAATAGAAAATAATAACTTTAAAATATAAATAACGCTATTAATCTTCCGATGCAAGAAATACCTTCTAATAGTAAACAAATAAAACTGGATAAAATACCAGAGCTGAAACTAATTCAATTGCAATATGAAATAAACACCTGGAAAAGATTACTCAGTTTTATGTCAGAAGAAAACATACAACTTAAAAATAGACTTTCTGAAGTCCTAAAAAATAAATTTGACAAAAATTTATTAGAAGAAGTGGAAATATTTTATACCAACATTATTAAAGAAGATGAGTTATTTATTTTACTACGAAATGAAATTAATGAGCTAGATAATTTACTAGTAAGGAAAGTATTTGAAGAAGAAGAAGTGCTTAAAATATTTGAAAAAAAGTTTAGAAGATTCAGCAATAATATTAAAAATTCAGAAAAGCAATTTGGCAAGTTGAAAATGAATTTCAATAACTACCTTACAGTAAATATACATAATAGGTAAAACCTCCTCAAGTGGTAAAAAATTGGACCCTTATTTTACTCTGCCTATGGAACTTATCCATTTACGCTCAACTGTCTCCAAATCAGTTACGTGATTATATAGCAAATAACAAATCTATAAACAAAGACGTAAAAAACTTTTATACCCAAATAAAATATCAAACAGCTTGGACAAAAATAGAAAATCAGCATAATTACAAAGCTTTACAAGATGCAATTTCTCATTGCTCGGCAATGGGCCTGAGTGAATCAGATTATTCTATTAAATCTTCAGCAATAATTTCAAAAGATAGCAGTACGAAAAAAATCAAAATAGATACCTTAGAAACAGAGCTTCTACTTACTGCAACAGCCATTAAGTTTTATAATGATATAGCCTATGGAAACAAAAAACCATCGTTTGGATATAATGGGTTAAAAATAGAAAAAGACGGTAAAAATGTAACTGGACTATTGGTCAAGCATATTTCGAATAACAATCTACACCAACTAATCAATCAGCTTACAACTAGACTACCTGAAATTACAGTAATAGAAAATACAATTAAAAAATACCTTGCTATTTTAGCTGAAAATGGATTTCAAGAACAAAAAATACTCCAAGCTAAGCTAATTACAAGCAACCTCCCACTGATATCAAAACTATATCAACTTGGTATCATTGAATCCAATAATGCTGTATTAACAGATAGCCTTCTGAAAGTAAAAATTAAAGAAGTACAACTGCAGTTCAATCAACTGCCAGATGGTATAATTAGAACTCCCCTCCTAAATGAATTAAATGTGCCTATCCAAATAAGATTACAACAACTGAACCTTTCCTTAAACTATTACAAGTGGTTAACTTGTGCTATTCAAAATCAAAAAGCCATTGTAGTAAATATTCCAGCAGCAAATTTAAAAGTATATAATAAAGACTTTACGATACTTGAAATGAAAATGATCGTTGGAAAAAAGTCAACCCCCACACCTACGCTAACCAGCACAGTAGAAGAAGTAATCCTTTATCCATACTGGCATGTACCCTATAGTATCGCTATCAAAGAACTGCTTCCTATTATAAAAAGAAATCCAGGCTATATCCATACCGGAAATTATCAAGTATTGAACAAGGCAGGATCGATTATTGACCCATACTCAATAAACTGGCAATTATTGAATAAAGGTAATTTCCCTTATTTAATTCGGCAAAGTACTGGATGTGATAACGCGTTAGGGTTGCTAAAATTAAATTTCAACAACCCATTTGGAGTTTACTTACACGACACACCAGTAAAAAGTTTATTTAAGCTCAATAAAAGATATTTAAGTCATGGATGTATGCGAATGGAAAAACCAAATGAAATAGGGCATTTGGTATTAAGTAACAACCCGCAGGCAATTGATACCCTTGAGCAAAAGGGTTGCCTTCGAAATCAATCCCCTATTAAAGTTAGCGCCGATGAAAAATTGCCGGTAATCGTTTGGTACAATCCGGTTGGAATAGAATCTACAGGACATTTAGTATTTTATGAAGATATATATGAAAAATTTAACTGGGTGAAAAAAAACAGTGAGTTAAACTACCCGAAAAAATATAATGGCAATCCACAACCACTCATCAGATAAAAGGGTGACTAAAATTTCGAAACTCATTGACAATAATCATAAATTGAAGGGTGATTATCTGCTACTTTGTAATACGATCGAAAAAATCTATCCTAATTAAGGTCGTATTAAAAATTCGAGAAGTAAATAAATATTGATAAGTACAGTTAAAAAAATAAAAATGAAGCAACCATATTGGATTGGAATGGTACTAATGATAATAGCTGCTGGATGCAGTAATTCAAAAATAACTAGTACTTGGAAAGATTATAATTTGACAGGGCAAAACTATCAGAAAATAATGGTACTAGGTCTTATCCGTGAATCTGACCGTACAATGCAACAGAATATGGAAAACCATTTAGTAGATGATTTACAACAAAGAGGCTACACTGCAATATCATCTTTACGGCAGTACGGACCTAAAGCATTTGATAAGATGGACGAAGAGGTCGCCATTGGGAAAATAAAAAATACAGGTGTAGATGCAGTAATCACAATTGTATTATTAGACAAGAAAAAAGAAAGAAAATATATACCTGGCAATATTTACTATTCACCTTATGGCTATTATTACAACCACTTTTGGGGATACAGAAGTGCCCTTTACAATCGTATCTATGAACCTGGATATTATATAACCGATACAAAATACTTTTGGGAAAGTAACTTATACGATATGTCAACACAAAAACTAGTTTACTCAGTGCAAACCGAATCTTTTGCGCCATCCAACTCAGAAGCATTGGGACATGAGTATGGTCAAATTATAGTAAAAGATATGTTGAAAAATAATGTAATTAAAAACAACAATGGGATCAGTTCGAAAAATATATAGCAATTACTACAAATGCAAATTCAGATTTACAAGAAAAATAAAAAAACAACCTATTAACAAAGACTAGTTCAGTAATTGTTGCAATTTTTTTTGATTAATAATAATAATACTGCCATCCTTAATTTCAATCATTTTTTCATTTCTGAAGTCACTAAGCGTTCGGATAAGGGATTCAGTTGCAGTACCAGCAATGGTAGCAAGACTTTCTCGACTTATGTCGATTACGAAATCATCCTCAATGGCAAGCTGGTATTTTTTTTGAAGTAACAAAAGAGCCTCGGCTACCTTTTTTCGAAGAGAATTATATGCCAACCCCAATAACTGATTTTCTTTTATAGAAATATTTTTGGCTAGTAAACTAATAAATTTATGCGATACCTCTTTGTTATTATTTAAAAGTTCTTCAAACTCCTCCTTGGGTATAATCGCCAGTTCAGTTTCTTCTAATGCCTCAGCAGTATCTTTATACACCGTGGATTCCATAAGGGCAATATAACCCAAAAAGTCACCTGGACTGAAAAGATCCGTTACTAGTTCCTTTCCATCTTCATTTCTTCTGAAAGTTTTAACTTTACCTTTTAAGACATAATACAACCGATTGGGGTGATTGCCTTGTGTATAAACAATTTGTTTTTTCTTATATACATTGATATTACGGTCATCAGTGAGAGCTTGTAAAGCATTTTTATCTAGTGAAACTCTCATCAAGTGTTCAAATCCATCTAAACTGGGTGACAATTCCTGTTTAAGAAGATCCATTTTTTTTAGTCTGCTATCCACAGCATTCAATAATTCTGTTCCACTAAAGGGCTTGGTGACAAAATCATCCGCCCCCAAATCCATCCCCTTTCTAAAGTCAGAGCGCTCAGTTTTGGCAGTTAAAAAAATAAAAGGGGTGTTTTTTATCGTTTCATTTTTATGTACAGCATGTAAAACACCGTAGCCATCCAACACGGGCATCATAATATCACAAATAATCAAATCAGGATTATACTCCATCGCCATTTCCACTCCTATTTTTCCATTTTCAGCTACCATCACCTTATAATTAGACAATTCAAGTATTTCAGCCGTATTGTGACGTATATCGTAATTGTCCTCAATTAATAATATTTTTTTCATTTTATATTTATTTGATTGTCCACTTCACATTAAGCATCCGTTTCTTTCCTATTTTCCAATATTATTTTAATACAAATTTTTAATATTCAAATAACAACTATTGAAAGTTAATTGAACAGTAAATACATTATTGTAGTGTTCAATAAGAAGTAAAATTGGTATCATTCCTTGAATTTATTTGTATCAAACAATATTACAAATTCCGTACCCTTTTCTAGTTTACTATAGCATTCAACCCTTCCGTTCATCAACTCGGAATATTTAGAAACAATATGCAACCCCAGCCCAGTACCCTGAATATTTCCAGCATTGGCACCACGAAAAAAACGTTCCATCAAATGTTTTTGATCATTTGCGGAAATGCCCATTCCAAAATCCTTTACCGAAACGTACACCTGCTGGTCATAACAGATAGTTTTAATTTCGATCGGGCTTTTTTCAAATGAAAATTTACTGGCATTGGACACAAGGTTCATGACAATATGCTGCAACAAAGATGGATCAAGCATTACAAAAGGATTGCCTTCATGAAAACAACGAATTTTTTGGTGCTTTTTTAAAGTATTTTTCATATCTCCTGCTATTGAAATCATCAATTCCTGGATATTAATAGTAGCCAATCTAACCAGTATTTTACCCTCCTCAATTTTTCCAAGACTCAGAAAATCATTCAATATATTAGTAAGCATATTTACGGAAGAAAAAATGCGCTGTAGATGTTTTTGCCTCTTAGGCTGATCAGCAGTTGAAATATACTTTTCAATTAGGTAAGCAGAAGAAAGAACTGTACTGAGGGGAGTTCGAAATTCGTGAGAAGCCATTGAAACAAACCTTGACTTTAATTCCCCCAGTTCTTTTTCCTTTTTAAAGGATTCTCGCAAATTTTCCTCTGCTTTCTTTCGCTCAGAAATATCAATGGCAATCCACATGAATCCAGTAATTTCTCCAATAGCATCTCTAATAGCTGAAATAGTTAGCAATACAGGCAGTGGGGTGCCATTTTTTCTTATGAAGGTGTATTGTTCTTCTTCGTGAATATTTCTCCTAGCCTTTGCTACCAACACTTCAAAATCATCATCCAAACTGATTGAGAATTCAGTAAATAAATTATTACGCTTTATTTCTAATTCAAATATATTATGATACAAAATAGGCGTATGAATATCGACTACTTCTTTCTGACTATAACCGATATTAATGGAAGCTTCAGGATTAAATAATTTAATAGTACCTTTTTGATCTGTGGCAATAATCATAGCACCTGCGTTATCCAAAATTGCTTTTTGAAAAGATAGTGCTACATTCAATTGATCTCTGGAAATTTCAAGTTGCAAAAGAGTATCTTGCAAATCTTTGGTTCGTTGCCTAACAGTAACTTCTAATCCTTCATTGAGCCGTACAATTTCTGCTTCAGCATTTTTATGAATAGAACTATCATTAATAAAAGCAATTACATATTGTTCACCATTAACAAAACAATTACTTAAATTAATCTGAACCGGAAATTCTGACCCATCCTTTTTCAAGCCGAACAATTCCATTCCTGATCCCATGGGCCGATTTTGTGGATTTTCGGCATAAGAATTCCGTTGAACAATATGATTTTGATGAAAGCGTTGAGGAATCAAAAACTCAATTTTTTTTCCAAGCAGTTCAAACTTAGTGTATCCGAATTTATTTAAGGCAAATGGATTAATAGCTGTAATGATTCCATTACGATCGGTGGAAAGCATTCCAATGGTGGCATATTTGAAAAATGCTTCCGACTGGGTTAAACTCTCTTTCTTATTTTGAGAAGCAAGTAACATAGCCAAACTGGTGTTTTGTTGAAAAGTAGAACTTAAAAAAGGCTAATTACCAGCAAAAATTGGCAACTCGTCCAGTTGAAAAAGATTGAAATTCATAGGAAAATGCAATAAACACCTGACATTACAGTGTCCGAACTGGCTTTTTCTTGAGATAGGATAGGGATTTTCGCTTATCAAATAATTAATATTGACAAGAAAAACCGAAAAGCAAAAACAATATACATACAAATGAAATAAAATGCAATGGCTTCGCTATAAATAGTCAAAAAAAGCCTTGGTTTTGAAAATTTGCAAAAGAATAAATATAAAAGCGAATTGGCCTAAATGAGAAAAATCATCTTGAGAGGATGAATGAAACTAAGGTAAGTAGTTTGGGTAATGGAAATTAAAGGAAAAACTAACATAATGTTCAGCGACTATAATACGATTTCAGACCCTATCAGACTTTGTTTTACAAACTTTTTTAACTCAGCTGGAAGAATATTCAAAATATCTTGCATCTCATCATCAGAAACAAAATATTTCAAGGCCTTAAAAACCGCAGAAATCGCCATTTTCGTATTCGAATGATCTCCAAAATCAAATCCAGCTAATCCCCCATCTTGCTTTCTCACTTCGTCTAGAAAATCTGCAATATGACTGATTCGATTAAAATCTTTATTAAATTTCCAGCCATCCACGTAAACGCCTTTGAGCGACATAGGCAATTGAGCAAGCAATTGAAATGATTCTTCGTGAGTTAATCGATTTCGAAGGGAATGAAAAACGGCTCGGATAATCCTTCCTGCTTTATCCTTTGGTATGGAAAGTTCATCGCTTACTAGGTGAACAACTTCATTTCCCATCACTGCATATTTTTCAAAATCAATTGACATGCAATTTAATTTTTTAGATTTAGAATTTATTGAATGTTTAATTTCAAAACTAAGCTTAGCAATAATGCGATATTCAACAATTGTATGCTTGTTTACTACCGCACTATGGCCCTTAATTTGAATTGACCTGATATTCAATATGCACCTACCCAATCCGCAATTTTCAAAAAAGCACACCAAAAACTTCAACTTGCTATTAAAAAAAAGCAACTTCACTCATTCTCCGAATAGCCTATTTTTAAGCTCCCAAAAGATAGCATGGGTGATACTATTTTTAGGATGCAGATTTCTTTTTAAATCCTCCCAATTGGTAAATATCTCGATAGCCAAATGATCCTGGTTCCTTTTGAGAAGGCGCTTTTTTTTGTGCAATTGTTCAATTGATGAAACCCTTCTCAACACTAAGTAATTTTAAAAGTTATCAAAAAAAATAAAACTTGTCAAAAGATAAAATAGCAACCATTTGGCTATACTTGAATTAATTCAAATACCCTTAAAATATCCATCTTCTTCTTTCAATTGGACCAAAAATAAAAATATAGACCAGCGATTAATATGTTCAGATAAAACCCTCCCCTTTTTCTTTGGCAGACTGAACGAACTCTTCTTTTAACCCATTGAATTGCTCCCTTCCTTTTCGGAATTTAGCCTGCACATTATCCGCCATTTTTTTTCCCTGATTGCTTATTTTTCTCCTAGTTTCAATGCCTTTGTCGGGAGCAAACAAAACCCCCAATATTGCGCCCACTAATGCTCCAGCACCAACAGCTGTGAGTATTTTATTTGTTGTATTCATAAAATTATTTTTTATGTTAGGAATAGTTGCAAGTTACTTTTGCAGAATTTGCATAAAAATGATAACCCTCAGTAATTTGAATGACGCTTGTCAGAGGCAATGTTTGGCAACTTGACTTTCAACTCCAACTTTGAAATATGACCACAATCATTAAAACGGGTGATTAAAGACACAATTAAGCCATTATGAGACCATTACTTTTGTATCGGTTTTTCATAGGATATTGGATTTTAAACCGGGGCTGGATTTTTATCCTGGCCCTCTTTTTTTTTACCCATTCCTACTCTTTTTAAACCCACTAAAAGGACCTTCGGACATCAACTGGGATTTACAATTACGATTTAGTTACATGAACAAAATCATCAAAAAGCATGACTTAAAACATAAATAAGCCGTTATGCAAGCATTACTTTTGTATCGGTTTTTCATAGGATATTGGATTTTAAACCGGGGCTGGATTTTTATCCTGGCCCTCTTTTTTTTTACCCATTCCT
>CANJDY010000016.1 GCA_947472635.1 Chitinophagaceae bacterium | reverse complement strand
TATATAAAATTGTGCATGTAATTTTTCTTTATCCGATTTGTTAATTTCAAATACAAGGGGAGTCAGTTGTTGTTGAAGAAGCGAATTGAAAGATTGAATGCCTTTCCCAAATCCATCGGTAGTCTCAATATCGTTGGTGGTAATAAAGTCGCCAATACAAATCCGTATGTTTTTACCAAATTGATTGAATGAATTATAATTGATACCAATTGGCAGCACCTTTAAAGGAATGCCATCTTCCCAGCTACTGATGGCTAGCCTTGCAGTTCCCTTCATTAGAGGGCGTAAGTGCCATTCATTAATGCATTTTCCTTCGCTAAAAATAAGTACGATACCATTCTGTTTAAATATTTCTTTACAGCGGTCGAAGGTGGTATAGTTATCAGATAAATTGCTAACTCCTTCACTGGTGCGGTATACGGGCAAAAGTTTGAGGGATACCAAAATGTGGGTAATCCATTTTCCATTAAATGCATCTCCCCTGGCGAGTGAGTAAAGGGGTTTGTTGAGCAGCGTGCATAGAATAATTGCATCAAGGAATGAATTGGGGTGGTTAACGGCCAGCAGTAGGGGCCCCTCGGTATTCAATAATTCCTTTTTATTAATCTGCAAATCTCTACAATATAATTTGATGGCAGCCCTTGCAATGATTTTTACAAATTGGTATAGCATTTTTGTGAGGTAAGCAATGAAATAGTTTATTTATGTGGGTTTGTAAAACAAATGTAGGACAAAAAAATTCAGTGCAGAAAGAGCTTGGGAAGCTTAATTTAGTTGAGGGTCGATTGGAAAGTTGATCATCATTTCATATTCTCCTCCAAGCTGCTTTAGGCTATCTTTCCATATTTTATCTGGGTAAGAATGGAAAATTAAATTCCGTGTAGCCATTACTGTAAGCCAGGTTTTTTCTTTTAATTCATCGTTGAGTTGCCCTTCGCTCCATCCGCTGTAGCCTATAAAAAAACGAATTTTAGCAAGATCTATTTCCTTTTTTTTAATGAGTTGGGTTACCATTTCAAAATCGCCTCCCCAGTAAATCCCTTTCATTATTTCTTGTCCGCCGGGTATCAAATCGGGGTATTGGTGTAAAAAATGGATGGTGTCTTTCTGCACAGGCCCTCCATAATAAACCGGAATGGGGAATCCTTCAAAACTACCTATTAATGAATCCAGCAACTGCTCATAGGGTTTGTTCAAAACAAAACCAATACTACCTTCTTTTTGGTGATCACAAATAACTACTACGGACCTCATAAAATGAGGGTCCTTTAAAAAGGGGTCTGCAATCAATAATATTCCGGCCGCAGGTGAAATCATATTCCTAAATTAATTGATTATTTCGCGCGGTACTAATTTTGTTTCAAGTTTATTTTGCAGGCAAAGTCCAAAACCTTCGTTAAATTGGTGTTTTAGTAGCTTAAAATTAATTTAGTCAGTAATATTGATTTACTTTTATAGCAATGAAACGAATTTTTCCGGTAATAACGGTCCTGATTTTACTTTCCCTTCTAGGGATTATTTTTTTTCAGATTTTGTGGATAAAAGGGACCCTCGAACTGGAGGAGCAAAAGTTTTATGAACATGTAAGTATAGCTACTTCACAGGCTGCTGCTGATTTGATGGAGGAAAAAGGAAACCTAATGCCTTTAAGGCGAAAAAACGAGGCCCTTTTTCAGAGCGAAAAACAGCTTGAAATTTTTAAGCCTACCATCGCACAGAAATACTCGGGTGAAGAAATACATACCATCATAAGAAGAGCATTTGATAAGCAAAACCTTAGAAATATCCCCTTTGAATTTGCCATAAGCCCTACTTCTCTAGTTGGAGAGGAAATTCAATCTGCCAATTTTTATAAATTATATGCCGATTCGGCAAATAATAAGTTGCATGTAATACAACTGGAGTCTCCCGGGGGAAGCCTTTCGGAGGGTATTTCGCCGCAGGAAGTTTTAATCATTACGGTGCCCCATGCCGAAAAACTCATTTGGAGATCACTCACCTGGTTCATTATCGGCGCTATTGTTTTTTCAGTGATTATTATTTCCGCATTCTTTTTTACGGTGAGGGCTTTGCTAAAACAAAAAAAGTTAAGTGAAATCAAATCGGATTTTATCAATAATATGACGCATGAATTTAAAACCCCGCTGGCTACCATCTCGCTCGCAGTGGATGCTTTAAAAAATGAGAAAGTGTTGAATGACCGGGAAAAAATGAGTTATTTTACCGGTATCATAAAAGAGGAAAATAAACGAATGAATCGGCAGGTAGAAACCATTCTTCAGGCGGCATTGCTTGACAGACAGCTAGTTCAATTGAGTCTTATAAAGACACATGCCCATGAGTTAATACATAGTGCGCTCAATAATATTAATTTGCAGGTAGACCAGATTCATGGTCGTTTAGAAGTAAAACTTGCAGCTACAAAGGATATTATTCTGGCTGATGAAGTCCACTTTACCAATCTAATCAGTAATCTGCTGGATAATGCGGTAAAATATTCGAGAGACGATCTACGAATTAAAATCAGTACGCAAACAGAAGGGAATCGATTGAAAATTAAAATAGAAGATAATGGAATAGGCATGAGTAATGAAACGGTGAATCGTATTTTTGAGAAATTTTATCGCGCCCATACAGGCAATCTTCATAATGTAAAAGGATTTGGCCTTGGTCTTAATTATGTTAAATCCATGGTGGATGCGCACCATGGTAATATAAAAGTTGAAAGTATTGTAGGAAAAGGAAGCAGTTTTTTACTGAGTTTCCCACTTGCAAGTATTTAGTCCGCCACCCTAGCTATCTCTCCTTATTGCTTTTATAATTGTTATAAATTCTTACTGCCCATTTTTGGCAGTTTTTGTTAATTTATTCATCACTCCATCCTGGGTCCACTTTGCCGAACGGAGTCGTTCCTCTAGCCCCCTTTTTTGTAATAAAAGTATTAGAGCGACCATTATTTTCCTCCCGGCTAAGTAATCCACAGGTTATGCACCTCTATTCACAGGTTATTCACGCTGTTAATGCCATTAATACTGCTTAAAGTCATGGTAGGTGGGTGTTTTAGCCTGTGGATAAAAATGTTTATATCATTTTCAATGTAAAAGTGGGAAAAGGTGTTATTTTGTGGTAATAATTACTCAAATTAAACAACCCTAGTAAATGATTGGTTTTCTTGGCGAATATGAGGTTACGATGGATGCCAAAGGGCGTTTCCTTTTACCGGCCGGCTTTAAAAAGCAGCTGTCAGAAGAGGGGGCAGGCCATTTTGTTATCAATCGGGGCATTGAGGCTTGTTTAAGTTTATATCCAATGCAAAGCTGGGCGCCCATTTTTTCAGAAGTTAGTAAGTTGAATGAATTTGACCCTAAGGTTAGGCAATTTCGTCGTTATTTTTTGAATGGCGCCACCCAACTTGAACTGGATACGGCAGGAAGGTTATTAATTCCAAAATCCTTGATGGAATATGCAGGATTGGAAAAAGACGTGGTACTAGTATCTGCTGTCAATAAAATTGAAATCTGGGATGCTGGGAAGTATAAAAAATTCTTTGAATCCTTTTCTCCCGAGTCTTACAGTGATTTGGCCAATGAAGTGATGAATAAAAATGACGAAAAACTGAAAAGCTGACATGTTGAAAAAAATGCCTCCTGACGAAAGCTTATTACCTCTCCATTCTTCAGCGGATCAGTTGGATTATCATGAGCCCGTATTACTTCAGGAAGCCATTGACGGCTTACATATTAAGGCAGGGGGCATTTATGTGGATTGCACTTTTGGTGGTGGTGGACATAGCAGGGCCTTGTTAGCGCATTTAGGTGAACATGGAATTTTGGTTGCTTTTGACCAGGATGAAGATGCCAAAAAAAATCTCCCCCAGGATAATCGGGTGATTTTTGTACCACAAAATTTTCGTCATTTGCAACGCTTTTTGCGTTTGCATAAAATAACCCAAGTAGATGGTATATTGGCTGATTTGGGAGTTTCCAGTCACCAGTTTGATAAGGCCGATAGAGGCTTTTCCATTCGTTTTGATGCAGCACTGGATATGCGGATGGACCAGCGGCAAACGACTACAGCAGCTGATATCCTGAAAAAATTTACTGAACTGCAATTGCACAAAATGCTAGAGCAATATGGGGAAGTCACCAATGCCAAGACATTGGCAAAAACAATTGTTCAGCAAAGGGCATTGATGCCCATCAAAACTATCCAACAATTTAAGCAGGCAGTTCAGTCTGCAGTGAAGGGAAATCCTCAAAAATATTTTGCCCAAGTCTTTCAGGCTTTGCGAATAGAGGTGAATGACGAATTGGGTGCATTGAAGGAACTTCTGCAGCAAACACCCGGATTGTTGAAACCAGGTGGGCGAGTAGCCATCATTACATTTCATTCGTTGGAAGATAGGATTGTAAAAAATTTTTTCAAGACCGGTAGTTTTTCAGAACTGGTATTGGATGAATTGTATGGGGTAAAGCCGGAAAATCAATTTCGCATTCTAACAAAAAAGCCAATCTTACCGACAGATAGTGAAACAAGGAGAAATAAAAGATCTAGAAGTGCAAAACTAAGATTGGCTGAAAAAAAATAAGAAATATAACTGGTAGCCGAGACAAAATCAGTGGTTAATATTTGACAAAAATGGTAGAAGACAAGTATACACAAAAGGAGGAACCCATTGCTGCCAAAAGGGATTGGAAAATATTTCTAAGCCATAAGTGGGTAGTTAAGAATATTCCATTTTTTCTTTTCTTGGCCGTTTTGGCGGTGTTGTATATCTATAACGGCCACCATTCAGATAAGTTAATAAGAAAAATGGGGGCAACAGATAAGCATATCAAAGAGTTGGAGTACGAATATAAAACAATTCAAAGTGAGGTTATTTTCAGGAGTAAGGCGAGCGAATTGATGAAAGCGGTAGAGCCGCTAGGTTTAAAGGAACTGACATCGGCACCCGTTTTGTTGTTGCAGGATACGCCAGAAAAATAGAAAAATAGCGAAAAGGATTTCTAATCCTTCAAAATGGAATAAGCAAACAAGATTTATAACCAAATATAAAAGGGCCAGAAAGCTAGAAACGTTGGACATTAAAAAAGACATATTGTGGCGGGTGTATCTCTGTTTTTTAGGGATTGTATTGCTGGGTGCAGTTGTATTGGGTAGGGCTTTTTACATACAGCAGGTAGAAGGAGCCTACTGGAAAAGTATGGGGGATAGTTTGCATCTTAAATACGTGCCATTGGTAGCAGATCGGGGAACTATTTTTAGCGAAGATGGAAATATGTTGAGCACCTCCATTCCAATTTTTGACGTGTACATAGATTTTGGTGCAGACGGATTAAGAGAAAAAAACGGGAAACGATTTAGAGAAAATTCGGATTCATTGTGCAGCTGCCTCGCAAATCTTTTTGGTGATAAAAGCAAGGAGGTGTACTTGAATGAGATGCAAATGGCCTATAAAAATATAGATCGTTATTATACGCTGAAGAAGAAAATTTCTTTTGTGGAATATGCGCAGTTACGGGATTTTCCATTGGTAAAATTGGGAAGAAATAAAAGTGGTTTTATAATTGAACCTCGTGATAAAAGAATCAATCCCTATGCTTTGCTTGCCAACAGAACCATCGGTTTATCAAGGGATAATGCCAAGTTAAATGTGGGACTTGAACAGAGTTACGATAGTTTGTTACGAGGTAGAACAGGGCAGCGGCTGATGCGCTATATCGCTGGGGCCTACATGCCTGTAGAAGGGGCAGAGTTGGAGCCCGAAAATGGAAAGGATATCATCACCACATTGGATACCTATATCCAAGATATAGCAGAAACTGCATTGATGAAAATGATGGTGAATAATAGTTCTGTGCATGGTACTGCCATCGTGATGGAAACTGCCACCGGTAAGATTAAGGCTATTGCCAATTTGGGTATTCAGCCTGATGGTACCTATGGGGAAGATTTAAATTATGGGATTGCGAAGGCAACTGAGCCAGGGTCTATTTTTAAGTTGGCTACTTTATTGAGTTTGATAGAGGACAAGTATGTTACTAAAAATACGATTGTGGATTGTGAAGGGGGGGTCAAATCTTTTTATGGATTGAAGATAAAAGATTCACATCCGGGTACAGGAGCCATAACCGTTGAAGATGCATTTTTGAAAAGTAGTAATGTGGCTTTTGCAAAATTGGCCGATCAGTATTATCATAATGATCCATCAAAATTTATTGCTCATTTACATCAGCTGCGGTTGGATACTTTAACGGGTATTGATATTACTGCCGCATCTGCAAAACCCACTATCAAAAGCCCAAAAAACAGGAGCTGGTCAAAGACTACGATTCCATTCATGGCGCATGGATATGAGGAACTGGTTACACCACTCCATTTGCTGATGCTGTACAATGCAGTTGCCAACAATGGTGCCATGATGAAACCATATTTGGTTAATTCCGTTTCACAATATGGGGTGGTGGTAAAAAAAATGGCACCAGCAGTATTGGTAAATAAAATATGCAGCGATGAAACGCTGGCACAGTTAAGAGAATGCCTGGAAGCGGTGGTTGATAGCCTGCATGGAACGGGCCATAGAGTTTTATATGACTCCAATTATTCCATTGCCGGGAAAACAGGCACAGCCGTTACCGCTCTTAACAACCTTGGCTATAACAAGGGGAATAAAATTTATCAGTCTTCCTTCATAGGATATTTTCCCTCTAAGAAGCCAGTTTATTCAATGGCGGTAGTGATTCAAAATAGTAAGCAATCAAAAATTTATTACGGTGCAGAAGTTTCTGGTAAAGTATTTAAAGAGATCAGCGATAAAATCTATGCTCGTTATTTAAGTACTCAGCAATACAAGGCTGGCGTAAATCGTGATACAGTGCAGTATCATTATTATGGTATGAAAAACGAATTGAATTCAATTTTCAACCAATTGAATTTACCCTTTGTAGATTCATCAGTTGGAGGATACTGGAGAGCAATGCAAATGAAAGACAATGCAGCCATTTTTAATATGCCGGAAAGTACCAATACTGCTATTTTAGTTATTCCTAGCGTGGTTGGAATGGGGTTGAAAGATGCTGTTTATTTAATGGAAAATAAAGGATTGAAGGTAATGGCTAATGGAAGAGGGAGGGTATTTAGCCAGTCTTTATTGGCGGGTAGCACATTTATTAAAGGACAAACTGTAACACTTTTTTTAAATTGATTTTAGCAGACCTACTATATAAAGTTAGCATCCGAGCAGTATTAGGAACTACCAATACTGAGGTAAAGGATTTGCAGGTTGATTCACGGAGAGTGAGTGCAGCAAGTTGTTTTATTGCCATCAAGGGTACTGTTATGGATGGACACCAGTTTATAGAAGTGGCCATTCAAAATGGGGCAACAACGATTATTTGTGAAGTGCTTCCTGAAGTGATAATGGATGCTATAACGTATGTGCAGGTGGAAAATAGTGCGGTGGCAGCGGGTTATATTAGTCATAATTTTTTTGGAGAACCCTCTGCTAAAATAAATTTGGTAGGGGTTACTGGAACCAATGGCAAAACAACGATTGCTACCCTTTTGTGGAAATTATTTACGGCCCTTGGATATCAATGCGGTTTAATCAGTACAATTCAAAATCAAATTGGTGCTGAGGTGGTTATTGCTACGCACACCACACCTGATGCAATTAGTGTGAATGAGTTACTTCGTAAAATGGTAGATGCTGGCTGTCAATATGTTTTCATGGAATGTAGTAGCCACGCAATTCATCAACATCGGATCACAGGCTTACAATTTACCGGAGCATTGTTTAGTAATATTAGCCATGACCATCTGGATTATCATACAACCTTTGATGAATATATCCGGGTAAAGAAATCATGGTTTGATGCACTTCCTTCAACTGCTTTTGCAATTAGCAATGCAGATGATAAGCGGGGTAGGGTAATGTTGCAAAACACATTGGCCAAAAAATATTATTATAGCCTTACAACCATGGCTGATTGTAAAGGCAAGATTCTTGATAATAGTCTTACCGGTTTGCATATGGTGGTGAATGATACGGAGGTTTATTTTAAAATGATTGGTGAGTTTAATGCGTATAATTTGTTGGCAGTATTTGAAGCTGCCATTTGTTTGGGCCAGGATAAAAATTTGATTTTACAATTATTGAGCAATTTGGATGGTGCCGAAGGAAGATTCGATTATATGGTGAGCGGCCACGATAAAATAATGGGTATTATCGATTATGCACATACGCCGGATGCATTATTGAATGTATTGGCTACTATCAAAAAATTAAGGCAGGGGAATGAGCGTATTATAACAGTAGTGGGATGCGGTGGAGACCGAGATAAAACCAAGCGTCCACTAATGGCGGCGGTAGCTTGTGAATATAGCGACCAGGTGATTTTTACTTCGGATAATCCAAGATCTGAGGACCCACTTGAAATTTTGCAAGAAATGGAGATAGGAGTAAATGTAGTCGCCAGGAAAAAATGCATCACCATAGCCGACAGAAAGGAGGCAATCAAGACTGCAGTAAAGCTTGCAGTGAAAGAAGATATCATTTTGGTGGCCGGCAAAGGACACGAAAAATATCAAGAAATAAAAGAAGTTCGATTTGATTTTGATGATAAAAAAGTGCTGTTGGAAATGTTTGAATTGATGGAGAAGTAGCTCATTATTTTTTGAATACAAATGGGTATTAGGCACATAATAGTAATAAAAATTAGCAAATTTTAAAATATGCTGTATCATCTATTTCATTGGCTTACTGAATCGGGATATAAATTCCCTGGAAGTAAATTATTTGACTTCATTACTTTTCGGGTGATGTTGGCCGTTATATTGAGTCTATTTATTACCACCGTGTATGGAAAAAAACTCATTGGGTTTCTTCAAAAAAGGCAGTTGGGAGAATCTGTTAGGGAATTGGGATTGGCGGGAGAGCAACAAAAAAAAGGTACCCCTACCATGGGCGGATTGATTATTATCCTAGCGATTTTAATACCTACTTTATTATTGGCCAATCTCGATAAAGTATATATACGTTTGATGTTATTGTGTACCGTTTGGTTAGGTACGATTGGTTTTATTGATGATTATTTAAAAATCCGTTCCAAGCGACTTGCACTGGCAAAAGGGGGTGATTACAAAAAAAGTAACAGTGATGGATTAGCAGGTCGGTTTAAAATATTTGGACAGGTAATGCTAGGAATCATTGTGGGGACAACCCTCTATTTTACGCAAAGTGTGGTAGTGCAAAGGGAAGTGTATAATCCTGATTTTTCATTAGTGAAAGATTCGGTTTTAAGGCCCGGTGAAAAGTTGATGAGTGATTCTTTTAATGTAGCAATATTCGATGGGAAAAAGCATCTTTTTGTAAAAGTAAAATCCCCTATCACCACCATCCCTTTTGTAAAAACGCATGAATTTAATTATGCCAAACTGTTGCCAAAAAATTGGCAGAATTATACCTATTTACTTTATATCATCATTGTAATATTTATAGTAACTGCTGTAAGCAATGGTGCAAATATAACTGATGGGCTGGATGGGTTAGCTACCGGGGTAAGTGCTATCATTGGAATTTGCCTTGGCATCTTTGCATATGTAAGTGGCAATATAAAGTTTGCTGAATACCTCAATATCATGTATATCCCCAACCTAGGAGAATTGTCCATTTTTATTGCAGCATTTGTGGGAGCCTGTATTGGTTTTCTTTGGTACAATTCTTACCCTGCTCAAGTTTTTATGGGAGATACAGGAAGCCTTGCTTTGGGTGGAATTATTGCAGCATTGGCAATTATCGTTCGAAAAGAATTGTTGATTCCTATTTTTTGCGGTGTGTTTTTGGTAGAAAATTTAAGTGTGATGATACAGGTGGGATATTTTAAATATACCAAACGAAAGTATGGGGAAGGGAGAAGGGTGTTTTTGATGAGCCCGCTTCACCATCATTATCAAAAATTAGGATACCATGAAAGTAAGATTGCGGTTAGATTTTGGATTATTACCATTTTATGTGTGGTGATAGCAATTGTAACATTAAAATTGAGATAAACCCTTATCCCTATCGGGGATAAAAGTTACCATGAAAAAAAAATTAGTCATATTAGGAGCAGGGGAAAGTGGAGTAGGAACCGCTCTGTTAGCCAGTCAGCAGGGGTATGATGTATTTGTAACCGATGGTGGTGAAATAAAGGAAATATATAAAAATGAGTTGCTAAGCAATGGAATTGATTTTGAAGAGTTGAAACATACTGAGGAAAAAATATTGCTAGCAGATGAAGTGATGAAAAGTCCGGGCATTCCTGAAAAAAATGAACTGGTAAAAAAAATTCGAGAAAAGGGAATTGCCATTATTAGTGAAATAGAATTCGCCTTCAGGTATAAGGGAAATAGCAGGATAATTGCTATTACTGGAAGCAACGGAAAAACCACCACTACAGCACTTACTTGGCATATTTGTAAAAATGCTGGAATGGATTGTGCGATGGTAGGGAATATTGGCTACTCCTTTGCAAGACAGTTGGCCCTTGATCCGAAATCTTTGTATGTGATTGAGATCAGTTCTTTTCAATTGGATGATATTAAAACTTTTCGACCGGATGTAGCGATACTAACCAATATTACTGAAGATCATTTGGATAGGTATGATTACAAGATGCAAAACTATGTTAACAGTAAGTTTAGGGTAGTGCAGAATCAGCAGGCCAACGATGTATTTATTTACAATTTAGATGATAAAATAACGAATCAACATATCAATAATTATTCCATTCAATCAACCTTATACCCCATTACTATGAGTAAAGAACTGCCACAGGGTGCTTACCTGACAAACGCTCAGATGCACTTGAAATGGAAAACAGAGGATATGCAGATGAGCATAGAAGATTTTGCATTGAAAGGAAAACACAACCAGTACAATAGCATGGCTGCAAGTCTGGGTGCCACAGCAGTGGGTATTAAGAAAGAAAGTATCAGGGAATCCCTGCAAACTTTTCAAAGTTTAGAACACCGGATGGAACCGGTGGCAAAAATTAAGGGCGTTCAGTTTATTAATGATTCTAAGGCCACCAATGTAAATAGTACCTGGTTTGCCTTAGAAAGTATTAACGAGCCAACCATTTTAATATTGGGTGGTGTTGATAAAGGAAATGACTACTCGCTATTGAATGATCTGGTAAAGGAAAAGGTAAAGGCTATTGTTTGTATGGGTACTGATAATCGTAAGATTCACGAAGCCTTCGGAGATTTTGTTTCATTGATTGTAAATGCCACTACTGCTGAAGAAGCAGTAAAGGCGGCATTTCATTTTGCAGATAAGGGGGATGTCGTTTTACTAAGTCCCGCCTGTGCAAGTTTTGATCTTTTTAAAAATTACGAGGATAGGGGAATCCAATTTAAAAACGCGGTGAAAGATTTATAATCGGTGCACTGAGAAAGCCGAATTGTAATTCAGTGGCTTAGTTAAATTGAAAAATAGTATTTAAAATATTCAGCCAATCTCCATCCAAAAGGAGAAGCCATATGACAGAGCAAAAATCTATATTGAAACAATTATTTGGCTTCCCACAAAATGAGGAAGGGGTATTCAACTCTTCCATAAGAGGCGTGGGTGATATGGGGGGCAATCTGGTACGAAAGACCAAGGGTGATCGGGTGATATGGGCTATTGTGGTGATTCTTTCATTGATAAGCTTGCTGGTAGTATATAGTAGCACTGGGTCATTGGCTTACAAATACAGTAAGAGTACGGAAAGTTACCTTTTTAAACAATTTGCATTAATAATTTCCGGAGTCATTTTTATCTACTTTGCCCATCGGGTCAATTATACTTTCTATTCAAGGGTGGCCAAAATATTATTTTTACTATCGATTCCCCTCTTGATCTATACTTATTTTTTTGGAACCACTTTGAATGAAGGTAGTCGTTGGATAAAACTTCCTGTGATTAACCAAACTTTTCAAACATCTGATCTTGCCAAACTGGCCCTGTTTATGTATTTGAGCCGGCAATTGAGTAAAAAGCAACAGGTAATCAAAGATTTCAAAAAGGGTTTTTTACCAATCATTCTACCTATAATAACTATATGTGTATTGATTGCCCCTGCTAATTTATCTACTGCCATGTTAGTGGCTGGTACTAGTTTTATGTTGATGTTTATTGGGCGTGTTAATACCCGGCATATTTTGTTAACTCTTTTGATTGCACTAATTCCTATTGTAATATTATCTGTGGTAGCGGTTAAGTATTATGATAAGGCAGAAGGTAAATCAAAAGATTTACCGGCTATGTTTTCTTCCGGTAGAGTCCCAACCTGGATCAGCCGTATTCAAACCTTTGTGTATAGTAGCAAAGGGGATGGAAATGAAAAATCGTATCAGATTAACCAAGCTAAGATTGCCATTGCGAGTGGGGGTTGGTTTGGCAGAGGACCAGGTAACAGTAATGCAAGAAATTTTTTACCTCACTCCTATAGTGATTTCATTTTCGCTATCATACTCGAAGAGTATGGATTGTTAGGGGGGGCATTCATTGTTTTTATTTATTTATTGTTTTTGTATCGATGTATTAGGGTATACCGAAAATGCCCTTTTGCCTTTGGTGCATTCCTTGCATTGGCACTTAGCTTCACCTTGGTGATTCAGGCCTTTGCCAATATGGGGGTAAACGTAAATGTGTTTCCAAATACGGGTGTTACCTTACCGCTAGTGAGTATGGGGGGAAGTAGTTTTCTTTTTACTTGTTTATCAATTGGAATTATTTTGAGTGTAGCTAGAAATGTGGAGCAGCAGGAAAGTCCTGGTTCCGAGACTGCCGAAGTAGAAGTATAGGAGTTGAATAAAGCGTATTTGTAATTGTATTATTTTATTACGGGTTGATAGTATTTTAATTAGAACTACCAAAAAGAAACAATTGATTGTATCAATTTAAATGAAAGTAGCAGAAAACGATAGCAAGCAAAGTCAGTTGAAAATGATGAAAGCTGAACGCATCATCATTGCCGGCGGGGGAACGGGGGGGCATATCTTTCCTGCTATTGCTATTGCAAATGCCATCCTGAAATTGAAGCCAACAACTGAAATATTGTTTGTGGGGGCGAAGGGTAAAATGGAAATGGAAAAAGTTCCCTTAGCAGGATTTCGTATTGAGGGATTAACGATTGCTGGGTTTAATAGAAGTTCTTTGATTAAAAATATTGGATTACCCTTTAAGCTTGTGAAGAGTTTTATGCAGGTTATTAAAATATTTATGGCATTCAAGCCAACTAAGGTTATAGGGGTGGGTGGATATTCAAGTTTTCCGGTACTTCGGTATGCCCAAGCAATTGGAATTGAAACTTTTATTCACGAAAGCAATTCTTTTGCGGGTAAATCCAATCGATTGTTAGGAAAAAGAGCCACCAAAATTTTTGTAGCTACTGATGGAATGGATCAATTTTTTCCTTCGGATAAACTTATCCTTACTGGTAACCCCGTTAGAGAGTGTATCGCCAAAAGCAAGGTTTCAAGGGAAGAAGCAATTGTGTTTTTTGGACTTGATCCAAATAAGAAAACAATCCTTGCTATTGGAGGAAGTTTGGGTGCAAAAAACATCAATGAAGCATTGACAGAAGGGATTGATGAATTTAAAAAAAATGACTTGCAGCTGATCTGGCAAACCGGAAAGCCCTACGTTGAGAAGGGGAGGGAAATAGCAGCTGGTAAATCCAATATTTGGGTCAGTGATTTTATTGCTCAAATGGAATATGCTTATGCTGCTGCAGATTTGATAATTAGCCGAAGTGGTGCGATGTCAATTGCTGAATTAGCTGTTATGGGAAAGCCCTCAGTGCTAGTTCCTTTTCCATTTGCAGCAGAAGACCACCAAACGGTGAATGCTAAAAAATTGGTTGATAAAAATGCAGCGGAGATGATAAGTGACGGGGATGCATTGGCTCAATTGGTTTCGGCGGTAATTGTACTGTCAAAGAATGAAAAAAGACAACAGGAACTAAAGGATAATATTAGTAAGCTGGCAATTACGAATGCAGATGAATTGATTGCCAAGGAAATTTTATTCAGTTTTTTTTAAATTTTATTACCAATGAGTAAGCATACAGCAACTACTTTTTAGATATATAAATGAAAGTATACAACCAATTATTATCATCGTTAGGGGCATCTTCTCCAATTAAGGAAGGAACTGTACCTGCAGTCTATTTCCTGGGTATCGGGGGTATTGGCATGAGTGCGTTGGCAAGGTATTTTATTTCACAGGGGGTAGTAGTAAGCGGGTACGACAAAACAGAAACAGCCCTAACAAGGCAATTGTCTGCAGAGGGAATGAATATTCATTATGAGGATACGATTGAATTGGTTGACAAAAATGCCCAGTTAGTGATTTATACGCCGGCAGTTCCAAAAGATAGTACTTCATTAAATTTTTATCAGCAAAATAATTATACCGTTGTTAAGCGAAGCGATGTTTTAGGTGCTATTACCAATGATGCTTTCAATATTTGCATTGCAGGAACGCATGGTAAAACTACTACCAGTACGATGGTTGGTCATATTCTCCGTCACAGTGAGTATGGGTGCAATGCATTTCTTGGCGGTATTGCTGTTAATTATGCCACCAATTTCTGGAGTCATCGTAATAATGTTTGTGTGGTAGAAGCGGATGAATATGATAGAAGCTTTTTGAAATTAAGTCCGGATATCGCTATTATCACTTCAATGGATGCTGATCACCTAGATATATATGGAACAGCCGAAAGGATGGAGCAGGCGTTTATCGATTTTTCAAAAAGGGTAAAGCCGGGCGGTTTGTTGATTAGCAAGTATGGACTTGCCAGAACTGTTGATTTATTTGCTGATCAGCAGTTAACCTATCATGTAACTGATAGTAGTGCAAATATATATGCAACCAATATTGCTATTCACCAGGGAAGCTATCAATTTGATGTGGTTATCAATTCAACTGATAGCAAGTGGATATTGCAACACGTGGTATTGAATATGGGTGGAAAACATAATATTGAAAATATGGTTGCCGCTATCGCAGTGGCCCATCATATTGGAGTGGAGGATAATAAAATAATTAGTGCAGTTGCAGATTTTCGAGGTGTAAAACGCAGGTTTGAATATATTCTGAAGACAGAACAGCAGGTGTACATTGATGATTATGCCCATCATCCGGAGGAATTAAGGGCATTAATAACGGGAACTAAAGAGTTGTTTCCTAATAAAAAATGTATTGTTGTTTTTCAGCCGCATTTGTATAGCAGAACAAGGGATCTTGCGGATGGTTTTGCAGAAGTGTTGGACCTGGCAGATGAGGCAATTCTGCTGCCAATTTATCCGGCAAGGGAATTGCCAATGGAGGGGGTTAGCAGTGAACTGATTTTAGACCGAATGCACAGCGAAGACAGATTGGTACTAAGCAAGGAAAGTTTATTAAAACAGTTTTCGCTCGAAAAGGCTGCACATGTGGAGGAGGGGTTTGAAGGAACGGTGGTAATTACAGCAGGAGCTGGTGATATTGATACATTGGTTGAACCCATTAAACAAATTTTGCAACGTAAAAATTAATTAAAAAAGATCCCTTCTAGTAGCATAGCTAAAAGGGTTGAGTATATGGTAAAAAAAAGGATCATAATAAACATTTTGCTAGCTGTTATTTGGACAGCCATGGGTTCGGGCACCATTGTGTTATTGGTAGCTGCAATTCGAATTAAGGATTCAAAAAAATGTACTGGCGTAGAAATTAATATCAAAGGAGTAAGTAATAATTTTTTTGTTGATAAGCACGATATCCTAAGTACCATTTCCTCTAAGTCGGATGGAGGACCATTAGATAAAATAGTAAGTTCTTTTGATTTACAAGGAATTGAAATGGAACTTGAAAAAAACATTTGGGTAAAAAGTGCACAATTGTTTTTTGACAATAATGAAAGACTTCAGGTTAATGTAATTGAGAGAGAGCCAGTGGCAAGGGTGTTTACCAGTTCAGGAACCACATTTTACATTGATAATGAGGTGTCGATGCTTCCGTTGAGTGAAAAGTTTTCTGCCAGACTGCCGGTCTTTACCAGTTTTCCATCAGATAAAAAAGTGCTCTTGCCATCGGATAGCAGTTTGTTGAGAGATATCATTTCGGTCAGTTTAGCTATTCAGAAAGATTCATTTTGTATGGCAATGATTGAACAAATAGATATAACCGCTCAACATACTTTTGAAATGCTTCCTAAACTTGGCAATGCTGTTATTGTATTAGGGGATGCAAAAAATATAGAAAAAAAATTAGCCAAGCTCCGCTTGTTTTACAAGGAAATCGTTGTAAAGGCTGGGTGGAATAAGTATAGTGAAATTAATATTCAATATGATAACCAAGTTGTAGGCAAACGAAAGGGGGCTGATGATGTAAAATCGGATTCTTTGCGCACTTTGGAGTTAATTCAGCGCATTGCTGAAAATGCCCAACGGATGTCGGAAGACTCTTTACAAACGATTGTACAAGACAATGAAGCCAATACAGTCAATAGTAGCATCATTCTACAATCTATGGAGCGAGATGAAAATAGTCCTATTATTGGAGTTATTGAGGAGCTTTCAAAAACTGGAACTATTGGTGATAAGGCTGCCCCAATTTTTATTTTTTCAAATGGTACTGTAAAAAAAGCGAGTGCTGTTGTACAAAAATCCTTGCTTCTAAAGACAGCGGATAAGCTAGCTAAGCAAAAGGTCGATACAATAAAAAAAATAAAATTGGCAGTTCCAAAAGCGGAAATAAAAAAAGGAAACAAATAAGAAGCGTTGATTTAAAAATGGGGTAAGAGCGGTTGGAGTTGAAGATTTTAAAAAGAAGTAATTAAGTCGAAGGGTATTTGAATACAATTAATCATACATTATTAATAATTAAAAACACACACACAAACATACAACTATGACTCAAGAACAAATCACAACTAATGACAGCGGAGTGGCAAATACCAACCCCGTTATTGTTGGCCTTGACATTGGCACCACTAAGATTGCTGCTATTGCCGGTCGCAAAAATGAATATGGAAAGTTGGAAATTCTTGGCTTTGGCCGAGCCAACAGTAATGGCGTTCAACATGGGATGGTGCTAAACATCGATCAAACCATTAAGGCAATTGAAATGGCATTAAAAAATTGTTATGATTCCAATCCGACTCTAACCATTGAAGAAGTGTATGTAGGTATTGCTGGCCACCACATTAAAAGTTTGCAAACGCGCGGAGATATTGTGCGCCAGGCCACCGAAGAGGAAATTCGCCAAGAAGAGGTGGATCGGCTGATTGCTGATCAGTATAGAACGTATATTCCTGCAGGCGATCAAATCATTGATGTAATTCCACAGGAATTTACGGTGGATAATTTTCAAAATATACCCAATCCAATTGGTTATAGCGGGGTAAAAGTAGGCGCTAATTTCCACATCATTACTGGAGATAAAAATGCGATTCGCAATATCAATCGGAGTGTGGAAAAAGCTGGCTTGGTAGCCAAAGATCTTGTATTACAGCCATTGGCATCTGCTGCAGCAGTAATGTGTGAGCAGGATTTGGAGGCAGGTGTAGCCATCGTTGATATAGGTGGTGGCACTACCGATCTTGCTGTATTTTACGAAGGTATTTTAAAGCATACGGCTGTAATTCCCTTCGGTGGAGAAAATATTACCAATGATATTAAGAACGGTCTGGGGGTATTAAAAACACAGGCTGAACAAATGAAAATACAATTTGGAAGTGCACTGAGTGATGAGGCAAAGTCGAATGCCTTTATCACTATTCCAGGATT
>CANJDY010000015.1 GCA_947472635.1 Chitinophagaceae bacterium | reverse complement strand
TGATGAGCGGAAGTATTTTATATCCACCCCATGACGCTCAAAATGATGTTGCTGTTTTATTTATTGAAACAAGTGGTTGTCTACCTATGTGTGGGCATGGTACTATTGGTACCATAACTATTGCGATTGAAAAAAAACTAATTCTACCTAAAATTAAAGGGATTGTTCGCATGGAAACACCTGCAGGACTAGTGATTGTTACCTACCAGCAAGATGGAGAAAAAGTTAAAACCGTTAAACTTACCAATGTTGCTTCTTTTTTGCATTCTTCTGATTTGAGTGTCGTTTGCCCAGAATTGGGAGAATTAGTAATTGATGTTTCCTACGGAGGTAATTTTTATGCCATTGTAGATGTTCAAAAAAATTTCAAAGGGCTTGAGTTTTATACTGCAGATAAACTGATTTCTTGGTCAAGAGAATTGAGAACTACGATCAATCAAAAATTCGAATTTATCCATCCTGAGAATAGTTCTATTCAAGGTTGCAGTCACATATTATGGACCGGTGCGGTGTTGGATAAATCTTCTACTGCTAGAAATGCTGTTTTTTATGGCGAAAAAGCCATTGACAGAAGTCCATGTGGAACGGGTACCAGTGCAAGGATGGCTCAATGGTATGCAAAAGGTAAGTTAAGTAAAGGAGATTGTTTTATTCATGAAAGTATTATCGGGAGTAAATTTACTGGTACTATTGAAGAAGAAACAACCGTGAATGGTATTGCAGCCATTCGGCCTGGAATTGAAGGTTGGGCCAGAATTTTTGGTGAAAATATTATAACGATCGATACGGAAGACGATCCTTACGCAGGTGGATTTCAAGTTTTATAATAATTGTTTACATATGAAAGTAGTAGTTATCGGAGGAGGTATTATTGGGCTTTGTTCTGCCTATTATCTTCTGCAAGAAGGTCATGAGGTAATCATTTTGGAAAAAGGTGATGGAGATACTAATTGTTCCTCAGGTAATCTAGGTATGTTAGTCCCTAGTCATTTTGTTCCTTTAGCTTCCCCGGGTATTATTTCTAAAGGGTTGAAATGGCTGCTCAATGCACAAAGTCCCTTTTATATTCGTCCATCCTTCAATAAGCAAATTTTATCCTGGGGGTGGAAATTTATGAAAAGTGCCACTCAAAACCATTGTAACCAATCTGCCCATCCTCTTTTGGCATTCAATCTGTTGAGTAGAGAACTTTATGAAACGCTGCAGCAAAATGATTCATTTGATTTTAATTTTATAAAAAAAGGGCTCATCATGTACTATCATACCGATGAAGCAGCAGAAGAGGAAATTCATACCGCTTTAAAGGCTCAAGAGATGGGACTTGATGTGGAAATCCTTACTAAAAATGAATTGCAATTACTGGAACCAAGTATTGAATTGAATGTTACAGGAGGGGTTCATTATAAGTGTGATGCTCATCTTAATCCTAATAAATTAATTCAACAGTTAAGAAGCTATCTGCAGCAAAATGGTGTTGTAATTTCTACCAATTCCGAAGTCCAGCAATTTGTTACTGATAAAATGAGAATTTCAAAAGTAATAACTAATGGTCAAGAAATAAAAGCGGATATTGTAGTTCTTGCTACGGGAGCCTGGATGCCTGAATTAGCAAAAAAATTGGGCATTTCTATTCCCATGATTGCTGGCAAAGGCTATACTTTCAATACCCACAATACACCCGAATTAAATATTCCATGTATACTTTCTGAAGCAAGGGTTGCCATAACGCCGATGGGTAACTCAATCCGTTATGGAGGTACTATGGAGATTGGGAAAATGAATGCGGCTATCAATATGCAGAGAGTGCAGGGGATTGTGGATTCGGCAAATAAGTATTTCAGTAACGTCAATCTTCAAATGCCTTCAAAAGAAAATGTGTGGTATGGACACCGTCCCTGTTCGCCGGATGGGTTACCTTATATTGGCCATTTGAAAAAATACGCAAATGTTATTATCGCCGGTGGGCATTCAATGATGGGGTTGAGCCTAGGCTTAGCGACTGGCAAGACGGTTTCTTTATTGGCAACCAATCAACCTGTCAATATAGATATTTCATTATTTAATCCTGAACGCTTTAATTAAAAAGTTTTCAAAGGCTATAATAGTTGTGGAAGCTCATTTGGAAATGTATTGGATGGGTTACCAGTTTTACATAAGGAGGATGAATGTTTTTTTAAATACATTATTTAGCCTAGTAGAAATTACTTCTAATCGAAAATAAATTTTTTAACTGAATCGTAACATCAAAAAAGCACTATGATAAACAGATCAAAATTATTTTTTGTCTTTCAAATTTTGTGGATCGTATTGATTTTTTCTCAAACAACGTTTGCCCAGATATCATCGAGGCAAAAACCGAATATTGTTTATATATTAACAGATCAGTGGAGAGCTTCAGCAACAGGCTATTCGGGAGATCCGAATGTTAAAACACCGAATATTGATGCTTTAGCAAAAGGAAGTTTAAATTTTAAAAATGCTGTATCCATAACTCCTGTTTGCACCCCTTATCGTGCAGCATTGATGACGGGTAGGTATCCTACTACCACTGGAATGTTTTTTAATGATGTACATCTTCCAGATGAAGAACTTTGTATTGCGGAGGTTTTTGGTAAAGCAGGCTATAATACGGGTTATATTGGAAAATGGCATCTAGATGGCAATGGACGTTCATCTTATATACCCGTTGAAAAAAGACAAGGGTTTGATTATTGGAAAGCGGCTGAATGCGATCATAATTATAATCACTCTCACTATTATGCTGGAAACTCTACAGAAAAAATGTTTTGGAACGGATATGATGTTTTAGAACAAACAAAAGATGCACAACAATACATTCGCAGCCGGTCAAAAAGTGAAAAACCATTTATTTTGTTTGTAGCTTTTGGAGCGCCCCATTTTCCTCACGAAACTGCGCCAAAAGAATTCATGGATATCTATGATCAAAATCTTATAAAACTTCCACCTAACGTACCTGAATCTTTGCTAAAGGATTCAAAAAATGAAGCAAAAGGCTATTATGCACACTGTTCTGCACTTGATAAATGCATTGGAGATATTCTTTCTACAATTGATGATGAAGGAATTCGTGATAACACGATTTTTATTTTCACATCCGATCACGGCGAAATGATGGGCTCTCAGGGGGTGCGTCCCAGAACAAAGCAAGTTCCCTTTGGTGAGTCTGCTAATGTTCCCTTTTTATTAAGATATCCAGCAGTTACAGGAAATATTGGCAAGTTGGTTCAAATGCCTATCAATACTACTGATATATTTCCAACATTACTTGGTCTTGCTAAATTAAAAGTGCCAAAATCTTGCGAAGGGGATGACTTATCTCCACTTATTCGTAAGCATAAGGATGACTTAAATCGTTCGGTTGTTTATATGAATATTTCGCCCTTTACTTATACTAAATTCCCCTTAGCTTATCGGGCTATTAAAACAAAGCAATATACCTATATCAGGTCTATTAAAGGACCTTGGTTTTTGTTTGATGATATCAAAGATCCATTTCAGATGGATAACCTGCTCACTAATAAATCCTTTGATAAACTTAGTAAACAACTTGATAGTGACTTATTTAAAATATTAAATAAAAATGGAGATGATTTTCAACCTGGCTCTTTTTATATTTCAAAATGGGGATTTAAAACAGATGCTTCTGGTGCTATTCCTTATTCTGGTGATAGTCTAAGTCAGCAAACACCTAGAATAGTACAATGAGTTAATTAATTATTTATTAAACCTTTATTTATGTCCTTTAAAATTACATTTCCTATTTCTGTTTTACTTGTTTTGCTGTACTTAGCAGGGTATGCTCAAACAAAGAAAACCTTTTCCCATCCTGCGATTAAGGACTATGGTTTAAAACAATATGTGTCCCTCAACAAAACACTTCCTTATAGCGATACGGTTCCTTGGAAATTGGTGGGTAAATTACCTTACAATTGCCATTTTCAACCTTGGATAGAATTAGAAAATGCTGAAGGGAAAACGATTCATTTAAATTCAAGTAATCCGCTGGTTCTTTATTTAACCAAAACCGAAAGTTTTGTTGCAAATAAGGGCACCGAAATTTATGAGGCAAAGAATTGGGTAAGTGGAGAAGGCGCAATTTATTCCATACCAGCAGGTGTTGTTGTAAAGTCGGTTAAATATCGTGAAACAGGGTACGACACTAAATTTGTAGGGTCTTTTGAATGCAACGATAACGATTATAATATTCTCTGGAAAAAAGGAGCAAGAACTGCCTATTTGTGTATGCGCGATTGGTTTTATGACTGTCCCGATAGAGAGCGCGTTGGTTTTTGGGGCGATGGAACGCCAGAGTTAAATCAATGTTTTTATGCATTTGATTCTAACGCCCATAAGCTTTCCAAGGAATTGGTATTAAGGCCCTTGGATGCAAAATTTTATCCAGGACAACAATTAGAATTTTTAGGAGAATACGGATTATGGTTTTATTATCTTCAAACAGGTGATCTTGCTTCTATTAAATCTGTATATCCTGCTACCATGAAATTTTTATTTACTACCTATCAATTTGGTAAAAAAAATCAATGGTTTGATTGGGGGAAAGAAAATAAAGATATTGCCATTATTGAACAATGCTTTATGTATATAGATTTAGGCACCTTAAAAAAGATGGCGTTGGTTACAGGGCATTCTGCAGACACCGTTCTGATTAACGCTAAAATGGATAGTATAAAAAACACCTTCGATAAAAAATATTGGAAGGGAAATTATTATATGTCTGACCAAGTTCGAGAACCAGATGATCGGGCAAATGCCATGGCAATAAATGCTGGATTAGCTGATCGAACCAAGTGGAATTCTATCTATGAGTTTGTATTAACAAAAAAAACGTATTCTAGTTGTTTTTTTGATAGATGGGTTTTTGAAGCACTTTGTACTATGGGTAAACAGGAATATGCCTTGCTAAGAATGTACAATCGCTATAAAACTATGATTCCTGCAAGTTTTTCTACACTTTGGGAGCATTATGATAGGTGGTGGGCATCCAGAATAGATGCTTATGATGAAGGTTCATCTCTTAATCATGGTTGGAATCCTCCAGTAATAAATCTTTCACAAACCATTGCTGGTATTACGCCTATTGAAGCAGGGTGGAAAACATTTCAGGTTTTGCCCAAAGAAGGTTTTTTACGTACTATTAAAGTGGTTGTTCCGGCTATTATTGGTAACATATCAGTAAGTATCATTAAAACCACAAGTAAATATGCACTAAGCCTTCATATCCCAGAACTTAGTAAATCAATTGTTGGGATTCCTAAAAAATCTTTTACTAAACTTCAAACAATCCAAGTAAATGGCAAGTTAGTGTGGAATAAAAAATTCATCAACCAAGTAAAAGGGGTTGCTTTTTATGGAGAAGATGAAAATTATATTATGTTCGAAACAAATGCAGGTGACTGGAAATTTGTTGGTAGCGGACTATTGCATTTAAATTCGCCAAAAATTCCGGCCAAAAATCTGCTTTCAGCTATTCCGATTAATCAAAAAAATTGGACCGCAAAAGCATCTGTGAAGGATAGCACATATTTGTTTTCCGGTGATAAAATCCCCATAGATATATTTGCCAATAATGCAATAGATGGTGATCACTGGACTGGCTGGCGGGATATGACCCAGAAGCAATATAAAGGGCAATGGTTCGAACTGGATATGAAACAACTGCAACAATTCAATAAAATTGAATTAGATAATACATGGGCTTTATGGGATTCGCCAAAAAACTATTCTGTTGAAGTTTCTACCAATGGGATCAACTGGGGTAAGCCAATAGCAACTGGTTCAGGCTCTTTAGGAATCACCGAAATTACTTTTCCCAAACAGGTGGCTAGATATATTAGAGTAACACAAAATGGAACAGATAGTTTGTACCATTGGTCAATTTATGAGTTAACCGTATTTAATATTAAATAATGAAAAATTTACTAAAAGGGTATTATCCCTATTTCAAATATTCTATTTTATCCGTAGTTATTATTTTATTGTTTTGTCAATTTTCGAAGGATAAACCGAAAAAAATAAATACAACCAATCGGCCTAATATTATCTTCATTCTTACCGATGATCAAAGATGGGATATGTTAGGCTGTGCCGGTAACCCCATTATCTCAACACCTAATATTGATAATATTGCTAAGAAAGGGGTTCGGTTTAGTCATGCATTTGTTACTACCCCCATTTGTGCTGCTAGCAGGGCAAGTATATTAACTGGTCTATTCGAGCGAACACATGATTTCACTTTTGGTAAACCTCCTCTGAAGAAAGAGTATAGTAACACAAGTTATCCATATCTTTTAAAAAATGCAGGTTATCGTACCGGTTTTGTCGGAAAATTTGGAGTTAAGTTAGAAACTTCTATTGACAGTATTTTTTCATCAAAAAATGTAAATGGATTTCCCTATTGGAAAGTTGTTGATGGCAAAAAAAAATACCTAACTGATTTGCAAGGGGACCAAGCCATCCAATTTATTCAGGGATCTGTTGTTAAACAAGAACCCTTTTGTTTATCACTTAGTTTCAGTGCTCCTCACGCAGATGATGATGCAAAAGAACAATATTTTTGGCCTGCTACCTTGGACTCCTTGTATGCTTCAGTAAAGATGCCAATTCCGGCAACTGCTAGGAAAGAATTTTACGATTCATTCCCTGATTTATTAAAAGGTACCATGAGTAGGGAACGCTGGCATTGGCGGTTTGACACGCCCGAAAAATTTCAACAAATGGTTAAAGGTTATTACAGAATGATAACTGCCGTTGATCAAACAGTTGGGAGAATAACCGATGAATTAAATAAATTAGGTATCGCTGATAATACCATTATTATTTTCATGGGCGACAATGGTTATTATTTGGGTGATAGAGGCTATGCCGATAAATGGCTAATGCATGATGTGTCTATTCGAGTACCATTAATCATTTATGATCCAAGGAAATCCGGTACATCAAAAAAAGTATTTGATCAAATGGTATTAAACATTGATGTTGCTCCTACGATTTTAAGCTTTGCAGGAATACCTATACCCAAGCAAATGCATGGTAAAAGTTTATTGCCACTAATAAATGGAGCTGTAAACAAATGGTATGACACAATATTTTGTGAACATTTGATGATAGAACCACAAATTCCAAATAGTGAATGTATTCGAACAAAGCAATGGAAGTTTATTCGGTATCCTCATCATCCAGAATACATTGAACTTTACGATTTGATCAAAGATCCATGGGAAGAGCATAATTTAGCAAGCCAAGTAATTTATAAGCAAAGAATCGATCAGTTTCAATTACAATGCGATAAAAGAATTAATAAATTGCTATCTGATAGAGTAAACTAGTTCAACTTATTAGTCCATAAAAATGGGATTAATAATATCTTCTATTTAATTTAAAAAAAAGTATTACAGGGATTGTTCAGTTTTTTGGTTCGAGCCACTTGATGTTGCTTACCAAAGTATTATTTGCATTTCAGATGAAGCGCTGGATGAATTGGAAAAAAAATAAGGATTGATTAGTGCATTGCAGAATTCTTATTTTTTTTCACAGTTTCCAAACTATTCTTTGTTTTTTACTCCTAAAAAGATTTCCAGCAGAAATATTGCTTCAAAATGCTCACCCCAGAACTAGTGCAGTAATAACTACATTATCTGCTATTATTTAAAAGATTTTTTATCCTCTTATTTATTTTTCTAGTTACTTACCCATTATAATCAGCTTCATTTTATTTCAGGTGCTTGATTTTAGCAGAAAACTACTAATTTTAATTTGCAAATGAATTTCTTGTTCTCATTATTGTATTTTCCAATGAAATTGCTAGAATTTAATTATTCACCTCATCTCCATATAAAATGAAACTACCTAAGTGCTACTGTTTTTTTTTAATTGCCACCTTATTTTTACTTAGTTCCTGTGGCAGTTCTAATAGGGAAAAGGCTTTTCAAAGTATTGAACAGGGTAGTGTAGACAGTAGTTCTTCAAAGCCCCCGGTTACCATAGCTTCTGTTAAAATTGGCAACCAATATTGGGCTAAAAATAACCTCAATATTGATCATTTTCGAAACGGAGATGTCATCTTGGAAGCTAGATCGGATGAAGAATGGGAAAAAGCAGGTGCTGAGGGTAAGCCTGCCTGGTGTTATTATAATAATGATTCTTCTTTTGGTTCAAAATATGGGAAATTATACAATTATTATGCTGTTCGCGATTCAAGAGGTTTAGCTCCTGCTGGTTTGCATATTGCCACTGATGAAGAATGGACTGCATTGTCCAATTCCTTAGGAGGCGATGATATCGCAGGTATTAAATTAAAATCTGCTAGCGGATGGGCTGAAAAGGGAAATGGGGATAATGCCTCTAGCTTTACAGCTTTACCCGGAGGCTATCGGTATTTCAGCGGTGCTTTTTTTAATGCCGGACAAGATGGTAGCTGGTGGACTGCTACCCAAAATGGGGAGGGATATGCATTGCTTCGCTATTTATATTCTGCTAATACAAATATTTTCAGCAACCGACTGAATTTTAAACTTGGGCTATCCGTCAGGTGTATTCAAGATTAATTTTTATTTTACGACTATTTACCAATACAATGAAATCCTCGCCAACATTTTTTTTAAATTTCATATTTCTTCTCTTTGCTACTTGCTTCATTTCATCTTGCGGGAATAAAAACACCTTATTTTCAAAGATTGACTCGAGCAGTTCTTCTGTTAATTTTGAAAATAAATTAGTTGAAAAACCTGGTTTAAGTATTTTGGACTACCTCTATTTTTATAATGGTGGAGGTGTTGCTACCGGTGATATCAATAATGATGGATTAACCGATATTTATTTTTCTGCAAATAGCAAGGGCAATAACAAACTTTATTTGAACAAAGGCAATTTTAAATTTGAGGATATTACTGAAAAAGCTGGAGTAAAAGGATTGTCTGATTGGTGTAGTGGTGTTACGATGGTGGATATCAATGCAGATGGCTTCTTGGATATCTATGTTTCTACGGTTAGTAATATGTATGGATTAGTTGGGCACAATGAACTGTATATCAATAATGGAAATGCTACTTTTACTGAGGCATCCGCCACTTATGGGTTAAATACTTCCTGTACTTCCACGCAGGCCGCTTTTTTTGATTTTGACCATGATGGCGATCTAGATTGCTATTTACTTAATCAATCGCATCACCCGCATTCCACTATTGTTGATACGAGTAAAAGAAATCTGTATGATAGTCTGGCGGGCGATAAATTTTTTAGAAATGACCTATCCACTACAGGTAAGTTTACAGATATTTCTGTACATGCGGGTATCTACCAAAGTAGTGTAGGTTATGGGTTGGGGATAGCGATTGCTGATTTTAATAATGATGGCTGGGATGATATTTATATTGGTAACGACTTCCATGAGAATGATTATTATTATGTTAATAATGGGAATGGTAGTTTTTCAGAAAGTGGAGCCCAACACTTTAAACATTATAGTCGCTTCAGTATGGGAAATGATGCGGCTGATTATAACAACGATGGCCAGTTGGATTTGATTACTGTGGATATGCTTCCTGATCAAGAAAAAATTCTGAAAACATATGGTAGTGATGAAAATTTGGATATTTATAAAATGAAATTGGAAAGCAATGGCTATCAAAATCAATATTCAAAAAATGCATTACAGCGAAATAATGGAAATGGAGTTTCTTTTTCTGAAACATCCTTATTAAGCGGTGTGTCCGCTACTGATTGGAGTTGGAGTCCTTTGTTTGCTGATTTTGATAATGATGGCAATAAGGATTTATTGATTACTAGCGGCATCGTAAAGCGTCCCGTCGATTTAGATTATATAAAGTTTGTATCCAATTTAGTTGCCGATAATGGTTTGCATGATGATGGACATTCTAATCAACAGGCGATAGATGCTATGCCGGATGGTAGTTCACATCCATTCTTTTTTAAGGGTGATGGAAAACTGAGTTTTACTGATGTGAGTGATGTATGGGGAACCAACAACCTAAAAGGTTATTTTACAGGTGCTGCATACGCCGATTTTGATAATGATGGCAATGTGGATGTTGCTGTAAATTGTATTAATGATAAAGCGCTATTATTAAGAAATAACTCACCCAAGAAAAATTATATCAATTTTACTTTTAAGGGCAATACCAATAATACAAAAGGTATTGGCACCAAGTTGTATTTATTTTCAAATGGAAAGATGCAATACCAGCAAGTGATGTCTACTAGAGGCTTTCAATCTTCCGTTGAACCTTTACTGCACTTTGGTTTAGGAGATAACGCGAAAATTGACAGCGTGTTGGTTGTGTGGACAAACCAACAATCTCAATTAATAAAAGGAATTGAAAATAGTAGAAATATTCAATTGAAGCAATCAAATGCTACCAATAATTTCCAGTACAATTATTTTTTTCCTCTTGAAAAATCCACATTAGAAGAGGTTACCAATCAAATAAATATTTCCTGGAAACATAAGGAAAATATTTTTATTGATTTTAATAAGCAATACCTTATTCCACACCAGCTATCAACTCAGGGGCCTAAAATTGCTGTTGCAGATATCAACAACGACGGGTTGGATGATTTCTATGTATGTGGAGCTGCAGAACAGTCTGGAGCATTTTTCTTTCAAAATAAAGAGGGTAAATTTATTGAAACAAATCATTTATTGTTTCAACAAAATTCACCTGCCGAAGAAGTAGCTGCTTTATTTTTCGATGCCAATAAGGATGGTTTCAAAGATTTGTATGTGGTTAGTGGGGGCAATCAGTTCAATGATGGTTCTCCGCAATTAGCAGATAAATTTTACCTTAATGATGGCAGGGGCAATTTTACTGACCATTCTACGCTATGCATTCCATCAATTTTAAAAAATAAATCTTGTATTTCGGTAGCTGATATTGACAGAGATGGTGACTTAGATATTTTTGTAGGAGGGCTTGCTGATGCTACTAAGTATGGAGTCCCTCAAAACTCCTATGTATTAGTTAATAATGGAAAAGGCATTTTTTCATTGGCATCATCCAATTTGATTGATCTTTCCAATTTGGGGATGGTAACTAGTTCGAGTTTTGCGGATATCAATAATGACGGCTGGGATGATTTGATTCTAACTGGCGAATGGATGCCTGTTAAAATATTTATCAACCATAAGGGGAAGTTTGAAAATTCATCCATCAGTGCTTCAACTGGCTTGTGGCAAACTATTTTGGTGAAAGATGTCAATAAAGATGGTTTCAATGATATTTTGGCCGGCAATTTTGGACTTAATTCAAAATTATGTGCTGGTAAACAAGGTCCTTTAAAGATGTATGTGAAAGATTTTGATAAAAATGGTTCCGTTGAGCAAATTGTTACCTATTCCATTGATAACAAAGAATATTCCTTTTTGGCAAAGGATGAGCTTGAAAGGTCATTACCCGTATTGAAAAAGGCCTATTTACAATATAGCGAGGTCGCTGGAAAAACTGTTCAGTATATGTTTGGTAAATTATTTAAAGACTATCTTGAATTAAAGGCAGCAAATATGGCTTCCACCTGTTTCTTAAACGATGGCAAGGGAAATTTCACAAAAATAGTACTGCCATTAGAGTTACAATTTGCTCCTATCTACAGTTTTTTACCTACACCTACAGATGATTCCTATATTGGGATGGGTAATTTTTACGGCGTGATTCCCTATGAGGGTAGGTATGACGCATTGCAGCCTACCAAGTTTAATTTTATAAAGGACAGGCCCGTGGTAGTCAATTCTTTTAATTTGCCCGTTAATGGGGAAGTTCGCGATGCTAAATGGTTGAAACTAGCTGGTAATAAACTATTACTAGTGGTTGCCCGAAATAACCAGGACTTAGCGTTCTTTGAGTTAAAAAATTGATTTTTTAGTTCCAATCCAAGTTTCCAAGCAAAATTTCCGTTCAAACATCCATTAATTTGAATGAAATCTCCCTTTTTTGCTTTATTTACCAACCAGCATTCAATAAGTATCTTTTTGTATTATAAATAATAAAATATAAATATTAATCGTAAACTTATTTAATTATTTAAGAAGTTTCCCTATCTTCATTTTATATTGAATCCAATCAATGATTGTTTTGCTTGCAATTTATGACTGAAAAGAAAAAACTTTTTCGCAATAAAATTTTAAAGGAGCTCTATTTTGAGGATCATCTTTCTTGCGTATCCTTGAGCGAAAAGATCAATAAAAGCTTTCCCATTACATCTCAACTAATTGAGGATTTGATTGCTGAAAATTTGGTAATCGAATCTGGCTTTGCCCAATCTAAGGGTGGTAGAAGGCCACTTACTTACTCCCTTAAGGCTAATGCAATGTTTCTTGTATCAGTGGCTATGGACCAGTTTGTTACAAAAATTGCTATCATGGATATGCAAAATAATTTTGTTTCTCCGATTGAAAAAATTGTTTTGCCTTTATACGAAAATCCCAATGCCTTAGGAGTTTTGCAAAACAAAATTGAGCAAGTAGTGCTTGGATCGGGTATTCCCAAGAATAAATTTGTAGGTATTGGTATAGGTATGCCGGGTTTTGTGGATGTTAAAAAAGGGGTGAATTATTCTTTTTTGCAACTCCCAAACAATAAAAGTATTACCAAAATGATTGCTGAAAAATTGGGTATTCCAGTTTTTATTGATAATGACTCCAGTTTAATTGCTTTGGCGGAGTATCGTTTTGGTGCTGCAAAAGGGGAACAAAATGCTATGGTCATTAATATTGGTTGGGGAGTTGGTCTAGGGTTAATCATTGGTGGTTCTCTCTATCACGGTCAAGAAGGGTTCGCGGGAGAATTTAGTCATATACCTCTTTTTTTAAATGGTAAACTGTGTAGCTGCGGTAAAATCGGTTGCCTTGAAACAGAAACCTCCTTATTATTAATCATTGAGAAAGCAAAAGAAGGAATTAGTAATGGAAGGCTTTCAAAATTAGGTTCTCTTTCTTTCGACGATCCAGAATTGGCTTGTGATGCCATTATTAAGGCTGCAAAATCAGGGGATCAGTTTGCAACAGAAATTTTTTCACAGGCTGGATATAATATTGGAAAAGGGGTAGCGGTGTTAATTCATTTGCTAAACCCAAAGCTGATTATCCTTAGTGGTAGGGGATCTACAGCAGGGAAGGTGTGGAATGCTCCGATTCAACAAGCGCTTAATGAACATTGTATTGAAAGGCTTTTCAAAAATACCCGAATTGTACTATCTACACTTGGTATAAGTGCAGAGCAAATTGGGGCTGCGGCATTGGTGATGGAAAACTTTGATGGTTATTCACCCAATAGTCATTCAGCCTAAATATTTATTTTAATGAAATCAAAATTTTTTAATAATCAATTTGAGTTTACTTCTTACTTTTTAACAATTAAAACAACTGCAATGAAAAAAACAAAAAAACGATTACTATTGGTTCTTGCGAGCCTGTTAGTTTGCAATGTTATGTTGCTTGCTCAGGTGAAGAAAACAGTTTCGGGGGTCTTAAAAGACAACAGCAATGTTGCTTTGGTAGGTGCCACCGTTGCTGAAAAAGGAACTGCCAACAAGGTAGTAACCGATCAAACGGGAAAATTTACTATTAAAGTAAATCCCAAATCTACATTGGTAATTTCTTATGTAGGCTTTACTACTCAAGAGGTAGCAGCTACAGAAAAAATGGCCATTGTGTTACAGGCTGGAACAGCTGCCATGAATGAAGTGGTGGTAACCTCGCTTGGTATTACTAAGCAACAAAAGGCGCTTGGATATGCTGTGAGCACTATTAAAGCAGAAGAACTTACGCAAGCAGGTTCTCCTAACTTTGCTGCTGCCCTATATGGTAAAGCACCCGGTGTTCGCATCGCTGCTAGTCCAGGTGGAGCTACTAGTGCTGTAAATATCACTATTCGTGGTATCAATTCCATTACTGGTAAAAGTCAGCCATTGATTGTAATGGATGGTGTGCCAATTCGTGATGGTGAGGTAAGTAACAACAACTATTGGGGTGACCAACGTATCAGGGGAAATGGTTTATTGGATATCAATCCCGAAGATATTGAAACCATCTCTATCTTAAAAGGGGCTTCTGCCGCAGCGTTGTATGGTTCTGAAGCTGTAAATGGAGTAGTATTAATTACCTCTAAAACAGGAAAAGGTAAGAAAGGATTTAATATTGATGCAACAGCTAATTACAGTACCGATCATATTGCTTATTTACCAAGATACCAACACGTAAGAGGTATGGGAGCTCCAAAAAATGTCGCTGATATGGGTCAGGATGAAGCGGGATTCGTGTATTTGGATTTGAATAATGACGGTACAAAAGAAACTAGAAGTTTGCCCAATAGGTCAATCAATTTTGGTGCTATTTTCGATGGTAAGCCAGTGCTTTCCTGGGATGGCAAAATGCGTCCTTATTCAGCTCAAACTGATAATTACGCTGCCTTATTCCAAGCAGCTAGCAATTCAAGTGTAAGCGTTGCAATGTCGCAGGCTACTGAAAATTCAAATGTTCGTCTTTCTTTAACCCACCAGGGAAACCAAGGTTTGAGTTTAGGTTCAGAGAATACTAAGAACATTGCCAACCTTACTAGTTCTTTCAAATTGGGTGCTAAGTTTTCTACAGATTTGTTGGTGAATTATATCAATCAACACACGCACAATCGTCCTTATTCTATTGACCGTTTAATGAACAATTTTACCGGTATGATCGGAACATTTGACAATGGTGCCTGGTATGTTGATAAATACAAAACAAGTAAAGGATATCGCTACAGAACTGATGGTGATCAAAGTTTAACTCCATTAGAGAATATAAAATATTCCGGATTTAAGGGTGATATCATGGATTACATGTGGAGAGTAAAAGAAAACAATGAAGATGAGTACAGTAACCGTGTAATTGCTAGTATGACTAATAATTACCAAATCAGTAAAGGCCTCAAACTTCGTGCAAGAATTGCTACGGATTTCACTTCTCAAAGAACGGAATCTAAATATAGCACTGAAATTCCTTTGGCTTTCGGAAACTCTGGAGGTTTTGGAATGAGCAGTTACTCTAACAGCATTCTTTATGGAGATCTTTTGTTGACTTATACCAAAAAAATCAACGACGATCTTGAACTGAATGCTATGGGTGGTTATACCGCCAATAAAGAAATCGGAAATACCATGTCAAGGGGTACCGATGGTGGTTTAAGTACAGAAAATTTATTTGATATGGCCGCTTCCATCAATACACCATGGAGTGGGTCTTCAAGATATTCCATTGTAAAGGATGCCTATCTTGGAACGGTTAACGCAAATTATAAAGATTACCTTTTTGTAGAAGGAACTCTTCGTAGAGATAGGACTTCAACAATGAATCCAAACAACAATAGTTTTGTTTATCCTTCTGTAAATTCTAGTTTCATATTCACACAGGCACTTGATTTGCCTTCATTTATCAGTTATGGTAAATTGCGTGCATCATGGGGTATCGTGGGTAATTATCCAGATATGTACAGTGCCAACATTGCATACAACCAAAGTACTTTGGGTGTTCAGCAAACAGGTGGTCAACCAGTTCTTTATACTAATCTTCCATCTAATTTTGGTAACGATGTTATCAAACCGGAGGTTAAACATGAAATTGAATTTGGTTTGGAAACTAAGTTTTTAAAAAATCGCTTAAGTTTAGATGTTTCTTATTACAATGCCCAGATTGTAGATCAGATTTTGCCGTTAACAATTCCTGGAACTTCAGGTGCAACTTCTGTTTTATCTAATGTGGGTACTTTAAGAAATAAGGGAATTGAAATTTCGATTACTGGTACACCAATTAAAACAAAGAATTTTGTTTGGGAAGCTGGTATCAATTTCGCAAATAATAAAAACGTAGTTGAAAAGCTAGCTAATAATTCAACCGAATTATTACACGCAGATTATGATGGTAATGCTGCACAGTTAAAATCAGTAGTTGGTCAGCCAATGGGTGATTTTTATGCACATCCTGTTGCAACAGCATCTAATGGCGGTTTAATTGTAGATCCAAATGGTGAGTACCATGTTGATCCAGATAAAATGGTAAAAATTGGTAATGCAATGCCTAAAGTAGTGGGTGGTATTTTCAACTCATTGAATTACAAAAAATTCACATTGGATGTGATGATTGATTTCAGGTTGGGTGGTTATGTTATGCCAACTGCTATCAACTGGATGATAAGCCGTGGATTGTTAGAAGAGAGTTTGACAGGTATGGATAAAGCACATGGTGGTTTAAGTTATTATGAAGATGCAACTGGTAAAAAAATCCTGACTAGTTCAGCAACTGGACCAGCAGGTCAAATCGTGCGCAACGATGGCATGTTGCTTCCAGGTGTTAAAACCGATGGTACCAAAAGTGATTACTTAGTTTCACAAGCTGCCTATTATTGGGATGTATACAATTGGGGTGGACCTCAGTACAGTCCTAATACACGCTATGAACTGTATATCAAAAAGAATAGTTACGTAAAGTTTAGAGAACTTTCTGTAGGGTATAGTTTACCTGCAAAATTTGCTAGTAAAATTGGTGCTAAAAAACTTCAGTTTTCTGTATTCGGCCGTAACTTATTCTATCTGTACAGAACTTTAAAAGATTTAGATGCTGAACAAACAACAGCAGGTTCAAGATGGGCTCAAACACTTACCAACGTTGGTACTAACCCATCTACCAGATCCTATGGTGTAATGCTAAGGGCAAGTTTCTAAGTTCATTTTAAAAATAACAACTAAAAATTATTTATATGAAAAAAACATTGTTGATGATGGCCGTAGCGCTTACCCTTGGGTTTGTCGCTTGCAAAAAGGCTGACTTTGCAGACAGCTATGCAGATCCATCTAAAATTTCTGAAACTACGGTAGAAAAACAGTTTGCGGGTTTTATGGTTACCAATCGTGAGTATGTTCTACCTTCCTACTGGAATTATTTTGTAGTGCTTAGAACTACCATCAACCGCTATACACAAGCTGTTGGTTGGGTTAACTCTACCGCACAATATGTACCAGGTGCTGCCGGTATCACCGATCGCTGGGGTAATTACTATAGTTTGCTTGCCCAATACAGGGAATTGCAAAAAGTGTATTCCAAGTTAAGTGCTGCTGATCAAAAAGAAAAGCGCATTTATATGATTACTGCGGCCATATATTTATATGATGCCACCCAAAAAGTGGTTGATTTACATGGTGATATTCCTTTTTCAGAAGCAGGTATGTTGAGTGCCAATAGTGGAGATTATACCAAATCTTTACCTAAATATGATACTCCCGAAACCGTTTATACAAAAATGCTCGACGATTTAAAAGCATTTGCTGTAGAATTGAATTCGATTACTGTTAGTGCTGGAATTGCTATCGGTTTCAAAAATCAGGATATCGTAAATAATGGAGATATTACTGCTTGGAAAAAGTATTGTAATTCTCTTCGTTTACGTATGTTGACTAGGGTATCGGGTGTTACTACTTTCCAATCTAGGTACACTTCGGAAACTGCTGATATTTTAGGTAGCGCTGCTACTTATCCGGTTGTTGCTGACAACACCAGCAATATTCAAATCGATGTTACCAACTTGAACTCTAATATTAACTCAAGTGGTTTTAGGAGTGGCTTGGAAGACTGGAGCGGAAACGTTGCTGGTAAGGCCATAATCGATCATATGAATACCAATGCTGATCCAAGGTTAAGGGCAATTTTCCAACCAGGTGCTAGTGCAGTTGCAGGTGCATATGTTGGTTTGAATCCATCGCTTACCTCAACTGCTCAGGATCTATTAGTTAGTGGAGGTACGTTGGCTTTGTACAACTGGTCTACTTTAACTCGTAATCAGTATTTCCCTGGCGTTTTGATTAATGCTGCTGAAGTTAATTTTTTAGCTTGCGAATCCTATTTAAAAGCTGGAAATGCAGCCTCTGCTAAAACTGCCTATAATGCAGGTATTTCCAATTCAATTAAATTTTACTACCTAGTAAGAACTTTGAGTAATGATAATGCATCCGGTGCACTTACTGCTACCACTGATGCTGAAATTGCTGCTTATTCAGCCAAGACGGCTATTAGCTGGGACCTTGCATTGACTCAAGCAGATAAATTGAAGTTAATTGCCACGCAAAAATGGATTCATTTTAACGTAGTTCAACCAGAAGAAAATTGGGCAGAAATCAGAAGATTTGATGCGCCTACTTTAACTTTCTGGTCTGATGCTGCCAACGCTCAGACATTACCTCCGGTAAGGTGGTTTTATGCTGCTAGTGAGAAAACTTACAATACTGTCAATTACAATGCAGTAACTGCTAAGGACAAACTTACTACTAAGATTTTTTGGGATCTCAACTAAATCCCTTTCAATGAATTGTTGATTTTGATACGGCCTGCATTGTTTTCAATGCGGGCCGTATTTTTATAGTAACATTTTGTAGTTATCATTTTATATATGCAGTATGAATCTTTTGTTGTAATTTATATCTGCTTACCGCGACAGTGAAATTTGCAGCGGTTATTTTTTGGATTGTTCTTTCAACACATTGAATACACTTGTACTAACCTTACTAAATAAATCCTCCATGTATAAAAGATTGGTATTGATGTTTTTGCTGGGGTATTGTCAAATAGCCTTTACTCAACAAACCTTTTTTTTTACAAAAGGATTGCTTTTACCAGGTGTGCATCATTATGGTAGAGAGGCCATTTACTCAGATAGTCTGGCTTTTCAGTTATACAGTCAAACTTTAGACAAACCCTCTCCAGGTAAACTATTTTGGACTGGAGCTACTGGTCAATCCAGCAGATGGCAGGAAGTAGAGGCTAATAGTGAAAATATATTTGATGCCAAAGGTTTTGGCACCGGCGGATATCTTTATCTTACCTATAACTCACCAGCTTCGAAAAATGTTTTGCTCCACATCACAGGAAATAGCGCAGTATACGTGAATGGGGTATTGCATGCAGGTGATCCCTATAGTGCAGGCTGGCTATACCTTCCCATTACGCTGAAAAAAGGTGACAATGAATTCTATGTTCGCAGGTACTTTCAAACTTCGGTATCCATTATATTTCCAGATAAGCCGGTTAGTATCTTTACT
>CANJDY010000014.1 GCA_947472635.1 Chitinophagaceae bacterium | reverse complement strand
TGGCTATGAACATGAGCAACAGGTAAAAAGAATTGCTGATCATTTCAGTCAAAACACTATCCGTTACCGGCACATCGATTATGATGCGACTATCATTGTTCAGTTGCAGCAAAAAATTTCTCAGTCTTCGGCCCCCGTCAATTTAAAAGCATCTGCATTTTCCCTAAGAGATCTTACCTTGTTTGCAACAGATGTGGAAGCCTATCACCAGCTCATAGTGGATATTATTGCCCAACAAATTTTTTCTACACAACTGGTTTTGCGGGGTACAGCTATCAAAAGAATTTTTGTAGATGGAGGCTTTAGTAAAAATGCAGTCTACATGAATTTACTGGCCCTTTATTTTCCAGCGGTAGAAGTATTTGCAGCCTCTATGGCCCAGGCAACGGCTGTAGGTACCGCCTTGTCGATTCATCAGTTTTGGAATAAAAAATCATTGCCCAATGATATTATTGAATTAAAATATTATGCAAACCCTCAGTTAAAATAATTTAATTAAATTACTTCCGTTAAATTCTGGTTGCGGGGTTTGTGATGATATCATTGTATTTTAGACAAATTACCATTATTCCAATTTAAATAAATAACCTACCTGTAATGCAGCTTATTAATTCTGAATTTTTGAGGTAAATAAATATTTATGAAAAAGAGACGAGCATTCATACAACAGTTAGCCTGGCTAACTGTACTAGCAGGCAGCTCATTGGATTTGGTTGCCGACACGGTCGTTAAAAAAAGGAATTTTAAAATTGGTGCATGCGATTGGAGCCTTGGCAAAAACTGCGATATCGGAGCTTTTGACATTGCTAAAAAAATAGGGCTTGATGGAATAATGGTAAGTATGGGTTCTGAAAGTAATCAGCTTCGCTTAAGGGAAATATCGGTTCAACAGGAGTACTTACAATATTCAAAAGCAACTGGAATTGAGATCTCTAGTATTGCTTTGGGTGAATTAAACAATATACCTTATAAATCTGATCCTAGAACTGAGCAATGGGTATGGGATAGTGTAGATGTAGCTAGAAACCTTTCTGTACCAGTAGTGCTGCTGGCTTTTTTTGGCAATAACGACCTGCGCAATGATACCAAGGGAAAGGAAGAAGTAGTTAGGCGCCTAAAGAAAGTGGCACCCCATGCCGAAAAAAATGGAATCATTTTAGGCATTGAATCCTATCTTAATGCGGATGAACAAATCGACATCATCGAACAGGTAGGTTCAAAAAGTATAAAAATATATTATGATTTCTGCAATGTTGCTGATGCAGGATATGATACGGTGAAGGAATTTAAAAAACTGGGTAAGGATAGAATTTGCGAGTTACATATGAAGGAGAATGGCTTTTTGTTAGGAGCCGGAATCAACGATTGGAAAGCGATTGGAGAAGCTGTTCGCGAAACGGGTTTTACCGGCGATGGCTGGATGCAGATAGAAGGAGCTATTCCTAAAGGTGCTGAAAAAGTGAAAAGTTATCAGCAAAATCTGCAGTTTTTACAAAATATTTTTTCAAAATAGCCAGGATAGCAATTCAAATTATTAAATCATCCTTCATGAAATTTTCAAAATATTTTTTTTCAATTCCGGGTGTTTTTTTTATTTCTATAATTTGTTTTATGGGATGTAAAAACACTTCCTCCAATAATAAAACTGGCCTTTTTTTGCCGGATGACCTTGAGGCAACACTTTGGGCCCAGTCCCCTATGTTTTATAATCCTACCAATATGGATGTTGATTACAAAGGGAGAGTTTGGGTTACCGAAGCAGTGAATTACCGAAATTTTAATAATGACTCTACTCGTTTTTTGCATCATCCTAAAGGAGATAGGGTATTGATTCTTGAAGATACCGACCATGATGGCAAGGCTGACAAGTCGACTGTATTTGTTGAAGACAAAGATTTGATTTCTCCAGTAGGTATTGCGGTGATTGGAAATAAAGTAATTGTTTCCTGCTCTCCGAATTTGATTATTTATACAGATGAAAATGGCGATGATAAAGCAGATAAAAAAGAAATTATTTTAACTGGCTTTGGTGGAAAGGATCATGATCATTCCTTGCATTCCGTTACGGCGGGACCTGACGGTAACTGGTATTTTAGTACAGGAAATGCAGGACCTCACATGGTTACAGATAAAAGCGGCTGGACTTTACGTTCAGGAAGTATTTATACTGGAGGTTCTCCTTACAATGATAAAAATGAAGGTAATCGAAAAAGTGATGATGGCAAGGTTTGGGTGGGAGGATTGGCGATTCGTGTAAATCCAGATGGTAGTGGTATGAAAGTATTGGCCCATAATTTCCGAAACTCTTATGAGGTGATTACTGATTCTTATGGCAATCTTTGGCAAAATGATAATGACGACCAGGTAGTAACCTGTCGTACTTCCTGGTTAATGGAAGGAGGTAATGCAGGGTATTTTAGTAATGATGGAACACGGTATTGGCAGGCAGACCAGCGTCCAGGCCAGGAAATTTTTTCAGCTCATTGGCATCAAGAAGACCCTGGCGTAATGCCTGCAGGTGATCGATCGGGTGCTGGCGCACCTACTGGTGTTGTAATGTACGAATCGGATGCATTGGGTAAAAATTATAGGGGGATGTTACTGAGTGCGGATGCAGGTCGAAATGTAATATTTGGTTATCATCCTTCTTTAAGCCAGTCTGGATACAATTTAGGAATGCGCCAAAATTTCATCACCTCTCTTTCAGGAGATAATGCAGGCTATGTATGGAATGATACCATTCAAAACAAGCAAAAGGAAAACTGGTTTCGTCCTGCGGATGTCTCCATTGGAACTGATGGCGCTATTTTTATTGCCGATTGGTACGATCCAGTAGTAGGTGGACATCAAATGAAAGATAGCCTTGGCTATGGAAGAATTTATCGGATAACTCCAAAAAATAAAAAACTGGTTAGTCCAACCCTTGATTTCAATAGTATCCAAGGGCAATTGGAAGCATTGAAGAATCCAGCTGTGAATGTTCGCAATATCGCTTTTGAAAAACTAAAACAGCAGGGCGCAGCAGTTATTGAACCCGTTAAAAAATTACTTCTCGATGAAAACCCATTTGTTAAAGCAAGGGCTGTATGGCTATTAGCCCAACTGAGTAATGAAGGTAAAAAGGAAGTTGAAAATATTTTGACAGACAAAGACGAAAAAATCAGAGCAACCGCTTTCCGATCTTTGCGACAGGTTACTCAAAATATTATGCCTTTGGCTAGGAGGCTCTCAACCGATCCCTCAGCATTCGTTCGCAGGGAAGTAGCTGTTGCCCTGAGAGATTCATCTTTTAAAGTTAAAAAAGAAATACTGCTATCAATCGCTGCTCAATATGACGGTAAGGATCGATGGTATCTCGAAACACTAGGAACTGCTATGGATGCAGACGCGGAAGGTTGGTACAAAGAGTTACTGATTTCCTTTTACCCTAATCAACCAATCTCACCATTGAATTGGAGTAAGCCAATGGCAGATTTTGCATGGAGGCTTCATCCAATAAGTGCAGTGAAGGAAATTGCACAAAGAGCTATGGATTCGGCTTCATCAATAGAAGAAAGAATGCGAATGATCACGGCACTAGCTTTTATAAATGATAAAACGGCTGCTAATGCTATGTTGAATTTGACTGCTTCTAGTTTGGCAGATGTAAAAGAACAATCATTGTATTGGCTCTCTTTTAGGCAGCGTAATGATTGGTATAACTTACTGGATTGGTCAAAAATAAATGTAAATACTACTTATCAGCGAAAGCTAGCAGCAATGAAAGTTAAGCTGCAAATGCTATTAGACAATCGACAGTCTCAACAAGTCCATAAAAGGCTGGCAAAGGAAATGGCATTAGATTCAATGGGAGGTCAAATGGTGATAGGATTAATGGCAGAAGATAAATTACCCGCTTCGTTAATGCCAGCCGTGGCAGAAAATATTTTCAATAACCCGGATTTATCGGTAAGGGTTCAGGCTGGAAAATATGTCAAGCGAAATGACACGGATAAAATATTTTCAGTAAATAGCATTGCAAAATTAACTGGAGATGCTGCAGCGGGTAAAACTATTTTTAAAAACAATTGTAGTACCTGCCACCGTGTTGAGTTTACAGGAAATATGATTGGACCAGAACTTACCAATATTGGCAAAAAATTTGATAAAATCTCATTACTCGATGCTATTGTCAATCCCAGCGCTGCCATCGTTTTTGGCTATGAGCCCTGGCTGGTGAATACAGTAGAGGGGGAATCTGTATTTGGATTTTTGATTTCAGAAAATAAACAGTCGATTGTAATAAAAGATATTTCCGGTGTTCAACATGTTATTGCACAAAACAAAATTAGTTCAAAGAAAAAGCAGCAAAAAAGCCTAATGCCTGAACCGATTACCACCGGTATTACTGAAAAAAATCTGGCAGATATTGTAGCATTTTTATTATCCTCCAAACTGACGGACAAGTAGCAAATCCGAGAGATTTGTATTTACATTTAATCTGCCCTGTAGTACTGAAATGCACCACTCTACAAGTGTTTGATGAAATATGTACCACCTGTATTTATTATTAAACAGAAAGATGGTAATGTCTTAACACCTATTTATTTACTTTCCCCAATTTACTATATCAAGCGGAAATATTTTTTTTGTTTAGGTAATTATTAACTGCGTGATACAACCTTATTCATAGTAGTATATTTTATAATATTCGGGAACGTTTGCGTAGATTTTACCCTCTAAATTACAATTCAGGATGGTTAAATGTCAATTTAACATTAATTTCACTTTGTAAATCGGCTGTTTTTTTTGAAGTCATATAAGATTTACTGTATTGTATTAACTGCTGCCTTTTACCATACTAACTAAAATATTTGAGATGCTTGCTACTATATATTTTGTTACTCTTTTAGGGATCCTTGTATTGGCTTATTCAGCAGTACATTTTACCAACCATTTTAAAATTTTCAATTAGATAAAAGTTTTATCTTATAGAACCTGTTCATTTAATAACGGCAATTAATTATCTATATAAATCATGAATAAATTAATCCAGAGGGTTTTTCTCCTTTTAACGCTTACGGCAGTACTTTCGAATTGCCGTAATAAATCATTTGATGAATTTTACGCCCGTCCGGCTTCACTGGAACCGCCTATTTATCAGCAATTGGTGGCCAAGGGGAAATTCACAAATTTATTGTCCTTGATTGACAAGGCAGGGTATAAAAATACGCTAGGAACTGCAGGTTACTGGACCATTTTTGCTCCTTCTGATTCAGCATTCACTGCTGATACTGAATTTGCCAGCTTTATAAAAGAACGTGGTTTTAGTTCTTTTGCTGCAGTTGATTCTACCACTGCACAAATGGTGGTTCAATATTTATTGGTGTACAATGGTTTTGAAAAAAGCCGCATAGATGATTACCAATCTACACTTGGCTGGGTGCCTAATATCGCTTTTAAAAGGCGTACAGCTTACTACACCGGTTTTTACAATGATACGACTTCTACCGGGGTGGCTGTAAAAGCAATTGCTTCTAACCGAAACAATAACGGAACGACTAATAGCTTTTTTGTATTGGCCGACAATAACAATAAATACATTCCATATTTTACCGCTGAATTTTTGGCGGCAAGCGGATTGTCTGCTGCAGACTATAGTTATTTTTATCCCAATTCAACCTTTAGTGGATTTAATGTTGCCAACGCTAGAGTTACTCAACAGGATATCGCTGCAGAAAACGGGGTGATTCATATCATAGATAAGGTAGTGGTGCCGGCTAAAAGTATTGATCAATATTTGCGTAATAAACCGGAGTACAGTGTGTTCAGAAGCATTTTGGAGAGATTTATGGTGTTATTTGTAAAAAGTACAAGTGCTACCCAAAGATACCAGGTATTAAAGGGTGCATCGGATGACGTCTCTGCAAAAGTGTATTCTAATTTGCTTGCATTTTCTCCTAATAATGAGAATTACTTTAAGCTACAGGATAATGACGGACAAAAGGAAGGATGGACCATGTTTGTACCTACCAATGATTCTTTGAATAAGTATATCAATACGGTGGTTTTACAGCAATATCCAACATTGAATTCATTACCCTTGTCAATTATTGCAGATTTGTTAAATGCACATATGTGGCAATCTACGGTATGGCCAAGTAAATTTAATAATTCCTATAATTTCTTAGGGGAGTCTGCAAAGATGAACGCTGCAACAGATATTGTTGACAAGAAAATTTTAAGCAACGGTATTTTTTACGGCACTAAAAAAATAAATGAACCCAATGTGTTTTCAACCGTTTATGGGAAAGCTTATCTGAATCCAAACTATCGCATTATGACGATGTTGTTGGATATGGAATTGAAGCCAATTATTACCAACTCGAATGTGAAGTACACTTTATTTATGATGTCGGATGCGGTAATAGCTGCAAAAGGCTATAGTTACAATACGTCTACCAATGCGTGGCAATATATTAATCCTGTAGGAGGAGCCGTTTCAGTCAACGATAGTAATCGGCTTAATTTAATGCGGATGTTGTATACCAGTGTAGTAGAAACTCCTAATAATGAATTGGCCAATATCGGTACCGCTGGTTTTAGTGGAATCATAAAAACCTTTGGAGGAGAGTATATTAAATATGATGGCAATAAGGTTTTTACTGCAGGCAGTATTCAGCGCAATGCTAGTATTACCATTGATAGTGTAAAGAATTCATTAAATGGGAAAGTGGTCTATATCAATGACCTGCTTTATTTCCCTTTCCAGTCAATTGTAACCGACTTGTCTCTTCTAGGTACACCTGTGACATCAGAGTTTAATTATTTCTGGAATTATTTAAAAAACTCAACTGCTTTCAATACTGCTTCCAATGAAATCAATGGAGTAGCGGCTGGGTCTTTTTATACAATATTCGTTCCTAATAAAGCAGCCATGATACAGGCTATCACCGCTGGTTTGTTGCCTGGTACAGTTGCTGTACCCAATTTCACCCCTACGCTTACAGCAGATAAATTATTGGTTGAAAAATTTGTTCAATACCATATCATGGATAAAAGAACAGTAGTGGCTAATGGTATAGATATCGGTTCTTATCCTTCCTTACTTCGAAACGCAGCGGGCGATCCGGTAACATTTGCTATACTATATCCCGGAGGTATTTTTGAATTGGGAGATGGTTTCAATAGAAAAGCAAGGTTGGTAAATGCATTGAGCAATAATTTATCCAACCGTACCGTCATCCACTTGGTTGATAATTATTTGAAATATTAAACTATTGAATAAAGGGGCCTTTTAAAAGCTATATAAAAAACAAAAAAAGTCATTGTATAATGAAAGAATTAATTACAAAAATAAGCTGCCTGTTATTTGCAATATTGTTTGCAAATGCTGTATTGGCTCAAAAAGGTACCGTTCAGGGAAGAGTTTTGGGTGTTAATAAAAGGGCTACAGCTGATGTAACGGTTGCCGAAGTAGATGGTGATGGAAGAACAATCCATGCTGTAAAAACGGATGTGGAGGGTAATTTTGTCATGAAATTTTCCAATACAAAAAATAAATTATCGTTTACCCATATTGGATTTCTTTCACAGGAATTATCTGTAAACACGCGGACTGTTTTCAATATTACAATGCAGAGTGATAGTAAGGAAATGGGTGGGGTAGTAGTGATGTCTCAAAGAAAGGTGGATAACGGAATGATACAAATTTCAGAGCGCGAGTTAACTACCGCACAAGTGCATATAAGTGCTAAGGAAATGGAGGAGATGCAAGTAGCATCTATCGACCAGGCATTGCAGGGCAGGTTGTCTGGGGTAGATATTGCGGCCAATTCAGGTGATCCTGGTGCAGGTATGCAAATTCGTATTAGAGGTACCTCATCTATTAATGGTTCTAATGATCCATTGATTGTGGTTGATGGAATGCCTTATGAAACTTCCATACCCTCTGATTTCAATTTTGGATCTGCCGATGAAATGGGCTACGCTAGTTTATTGAATATCGCTCCTACTGATATCAAGGATATTACCATTTTGAAAGATGCTGCTTCCACTGCTATTTGGGGTTCAAGGGCTGCGAGCGGTGTAGTAGTTATTACCACTAAACGGGGAGCTGTAGGAAAACCTGCCTTTACCTATACTAACAAATCGTCCATAACACAGCAACCAGAAGCAATCCCCATGCTCTCCGGTGATCAATATTCAACATTGATACCTGAAGCGTATATGAATTCAACAGGTACTGCTTTAAATACACAAAATGTTAAGGAATTTCAATACGATCCCAACGATCCTTATTGGTTTAACAATTATAGTAAAAATACAGATTGGATTAAAGCAATTACCCAGGTTGGTACTACGCAGGATCATAATATATCTATGACCGGTGGTGGTGAAAAAGCAAGGTATTATGCATCATTGGGTTATTTGGACCAAACCGGAACTACAATTGGAACTTACTTAAAAAGAATTAGTACACGTATTAACTTGGATTATATTGTATCTGACCGTATTCGTTTTAAGTCGGATATCTCCTATTCTAATACAGACAACAATCGCAACTTCGCTTTGAACTTGAGGGATATTGCCTATCGTAAAATGCCCAATATGAGCATTTATGAATACGACGAATTCGGAAAGCCTTCAGGTAATTATTTTTCTCCAGCAAATAATATTCAAGGGCAATACTTTGGAGTAAGTACCAATGGAACAGTTGGAGGAACTTTTAATCCGGTTGCAATGGCCAATAATGCCAAAAATAATATTATTAGTCAAAGGATTACTCCTCATTTTAATCTTCAATACGAAATATATAAAAAGGTATTGATGGCTACTTTTGATGTTCAGTTTGATATCAATAATAATAAAAGCAATAGCTTTTTGCCGCAAACTGCTACTGGAAGGCCATGGACAGAGCCTTCTGTAAACAGGGCTTATGATGGTGATGTGGATGTGTTTAATGTTCAGTCCAAAACAAATTTGGTGTATACCCCAAATTTCAAAAATGAAAAACATAAGCTGATTAGTTTCCTTTCTTTTAGCACCTACGATAATAAATATGTTTCGCAGGAGGTATTGACTTCCAATACTGCCTCAGCATTTTTGCAGGATCCTTCTTCTCCATCGCGTACACAAAATAGTGAAACAAGATTGAGCTCCAATGTAGGACAAACACGTAGTATTGGCTTACTGGCGAATGCACAGTATAGCTACAGTGATAAATATATTTTCAATGTAGGTCTTAGGGGAGATGGTAATTCGAGGTTTGGACCAGCCAACCGGTATGGATTATTTCCATCTGCTTCTTTGCGTTGGAGAATTTCTGATGAGAAATTCATGAAATATGTTAATAAAAATATTGACGACCTTAGTTTCAGAGCAAGTTATGGTCAGTCAGGAAATGCACCTCGCAGAGATTATAGCTATATCAATACTTACAATACGTTTGCTTGGACCTATCTGGGTGATGCGGGTGTGTATCCTACCAATATGGAATTATCCAATTTGAAATGGGAGACCATTATTGGTCAAAATGCGGGTATCAACTTAAGTATGTTTCAGCGTAGAATTACGGTGGATGCGGAGTTTTATGTTAATCGTACCAAAGAAATGTTTTTCCCAGGTCTTCAGATTTCTTCCATTAACGGATTCAATAGTGTGGATATGAATGTGGGTACCATGGACAACCAAGGATTTGAGTTAGGAATTGGGATCACTCCATACAAGACTAAAAAATTGCAGGTAGACTTTAATTTCAATATTGCCCGCAACATTAATATGATCCGTGAAATATCTGATTTATATCCTCGCGATAAAGGAGATATCACCGCTAATGGTCAATATAAAACCTTTATGCAAGTAAATAATCCTTTTGGATCTTTTTACGGATTTAAGTACAAGGGTGTTTATAAGGATATGGCTTCTACTCTTGCTACAGACCCTTCTGGCAAAAGCATCGTTGGCCCTACCGGACAAACAATCTATATGAAATTCAACTACCCAAGTATTGGATACACTTTTCAGCCTGGAGATGCAATGTATGAGGATATCAACCATGATGGAAATATCAACTACCAAGACATTGTTTATTTAGGTAATAGTATTCCTAAATACACGGGTGGTTTTGGTCCTTCCGTAACACTGAATGGAGTATGGAAAATTTCAGCCTTTTTTAATTACCGATATGATTATGATTTGGTGAATGGTACCAAAATTAATACCACCAATATGTATGGCTTCGATAACCAAAGTACAGCTACCTTAAGAAGATGGAGAAAAGAAGGAGATGTGACCGATATACCAAGAGCTATGTACCGCACGGGTTATAATTGGTTGGGTAGTAACAGGTATGTGGAAGATGCGTCTTTCCTACGTTTTAGAACAGCTACGATACGTTATACTGCACCAAAGAAATTAGTTCAAAAATTAAAAATTAAAAACCTGAGTGGTTACGTGTCGGTAGAAAATTTACTGACTTTAACCAATTACACCGGTCAGGATCCGGAAGTAACTGTTCGGGGAAGCGATCCTTTTAGGGTGGCGATTGATTACTCTTATACACCGCCTGTAAAAACCATCACCATCGGTTTAACAGCTAGTTTTTAAAATAATTTAAAAGAAATCAAATGTTTAGAAATACCGTGTTGAAATTATTTTTGGTGGTAATGCTCCTACCATTTGTATCCTGTAAAAAGTGGTTGGATCTGCAGCCCCAGGATGGCTTAACCAGAGCAGAATACTGGAAAACAAAAGAGCAGGTGCAGGCAGCCGTTACTGGTTGTTATGCCTCCCTTACTGGATCTCCTACCGGAATGCGGTCTCCAGCCGAATCGTTTTTCCTTTGGGGTGAGTTGAGGGCTGATATGATAACCAGTTCACTGGCTACCACCAACGAACAGATTGATGTTATCAATGTCAATATGCTGCCTACCAATTCAATTGCCAATTGGAATGGTATATACCAAGTAATCAACTATTGTAATACGGTGATTGATTTTGCACCGAGTGTATTAACGAAAGATGCTACATATACGCAGGCTGCATTGGATAAATCCATTGCTGAGGTAAAAGCTATAAGGGCACTCATGTATTTTTACCTGGTTCGTACATTTGATGAAGTACCATTAAAATTAAAATCAACTTCGAGTGATCAGGATGTAGTTGCAATTGCAAAGACTTCTCAAACTGAAGTTTTAACGCAGGTATTGAAAGATTTAAATGAAGCGGAGGCCTTTGCTGTGGTTGATTATGGTAACCGCGGAGCTAACAAGGGTAAGATTACCAAAGCTGCCATTAATGCTATTCAAGCTGATGTGTATTTGTGGTTGGAAAAATATGCTGATTGTGTAACGGCTTGTAATAAAGTTATCAGTTCCAACTCTTTTGGATTAATCGATGGCACAGATGCCAATATTTGGTACACTACTTTATATTCCAATGGTAATAGTAATGAAAGTATTTTCGAATTGCAGTTTGATAATCAAAATTTAAATCCTTTTTATCTTTTATTCAATACAAGCAATCGTAAATTTTTGGCAAGCCCTATTGTAATGGATGAAATTTATACGGTTGACTTCTTGGATCCTACAAAAGCAGATATTAGGGCGGATGGAGCATCTGTAAGGGCTACCGACCAGGTGATTTGGAAATACCTTGGATTAAACAATACCACTGCCCGCGCTCAAGTAGAGTCATACGCCCATTGGATTATGTATCGCTATGCAGATATTTTGCTAATGAAAGCAGAAGCACAAAATCAATTAGGAAATGGGCAATCTGCACTAGATAATATAAACCTTATCAGAACAAGGGCGAAGGCACTGGTTGCCACTGCAGCCAATCCTGCTACTTCAGATAAAATGGCCATTGCTGATTATGTGTTAAAGGAGCGGGCACGCGAATTTGCATTCGAAGGAAAGCGTTGGTACGATCTATTGAGAAATGCAAGAAGAAATAAGTATGAGCGATTAGATCTTTTACTAGATGTAGTGTCTGGAACTGTACCGGCAAACCGCCAACAGTCAGCCATTGCCAAGTTCAAGGATAAAAATTGTCATTACCTACCTGTTTTTTCGTATGAATTAACTACCAATAAATTGTTAGTACAGAATCCTTTTTACAAATAAACTAATTAAAATAATAATACTGATTGTATGAAAAAATATTTAAGCATTCTGGTTACAGCGATTCTAAGCCTGCTTATCATTTTTTACACGGAGAGTTGTAAGAAAATGGATTATGTGCAAAGTACCACTACTGATTTGAATATTTACGGTTACCTGAAAGCTAATCCTACTAAATATTCTTCTATCACCACCATCGTTGATAAATCAGGCTATGCTGGGTTCTTAAATGCTTATGGATCATACACTATGTTTGTCCCTACCGATAGTGCAGTTGGTTTGTATTTGACGGCTGTTAATAAAACATTGAGTGCCCTAACTGAATTGGAAGCACAGGATATTGTAAAATTTCATTTGCTGGAAGACACCTTGGGCACCTCTTCTTTTAAGGATGGCAAGCTACCTACCATTACCATGTATGGACAGTTTTTGGTAACAGGGGTTATAAATGTTAATGGGTTATCCTCTATATTAGTGAATCGGCAAGGTACCATTACTGCTGGAAATATTAAGACAGGAAATGGTTTGATTCATCAAGTGGATAAGGTATTGGTGCCAGCTTCTAAAACCATTGCAGCATTGATATCAGCAGATGCTAAGTTTTCGATTTTCAAACAAGCATTGGATGCTACAGGTTATTTTGATGTGATCAATACCATTAATAGTACAGTTCCTTCTTTAAGAAAATGGTACACTGTTTTGGCAGAGACCAACCAAGCATTGCAAGATTCTGGTTTTACTAGTTTTGCAGCATTAAAAGCAAGGTATTGCAATACGGGCAATCCATTGAATCCATTGGATAGTTTGAGTATCTATGTTAAATATCATATTATTCCAGATGCTCGTTATTTGGCGGATATTGTTTCTGCAAGCTCTCACCCAACCTTAGCGCCTCTTGAAGTATTGTCTTCGAAATTAGTAGATGAAAAAATATTAATTAATGATTTGGATTTTAACGGGGTGTATGAAAAAGGAGTTCCTTTGGAACGGGTAACTAGTGATATCTCTGCTACCACAGGTGTGTTGCATACCGCTACGGCGCATTTTGCACCTAAGGTACGTAAGCCAACAGCTGTGTATTGGGATGTGGCTGATTTTCCTGAAGTTAGAAAACTCCCCGCAGTATACAGAAGGGGTAACTTCAGTTTTGCTTATGGTTCTATCAAAGACATTAAATGGGATAATCCAGCCAATACGATGGATTACCAATTTACCACCTCTTCTACCATCAATGTTTTCCGTGGTGATTATTTATTTGTAGGTATGGGAAATACTTCCCGCCATAACTGGATAGAGTTTACGACACCATTGCTGGTAAAAGGAAAGTACAAACTTTGGGTTTGTTACCGTGCTGCAAAGGGATCCGGTACGGTAGGTGCCGCTGGAGGTTCAAATATGCCCGTGCAGCCATCCTTTGACGGAGTGGATTTAGCTAGAATATTTAATTTTTGTGAAATGCGTCCCAATTTATCCGACGGGGAATTGGATGCGCTTGGATGGAAAAAATACTCTCCTACAACCAACCAATTTATGACTGGTAAGTTTTTGGGGGTGGTAGATGTGACCACTACCGACCGGCATAAATTACGTATTCGATCACTGCCTGCAGCAGGTACCGGAAATCCTTCCGATTACCTAGATATGTTTCACTTTATACCGATCGACCAAGACCAGATATTACCAAGATTCAATATGGATGGAACATTGCAGTATTTCTAATATTTAAGATAACAGTAGTCATAAAATAGTTCAAAATGTATAATAAGAAAAGTATAGTAGCGGTCATTTTGTTTTTTACACTTGCTTTAGGCGGGTGTAATAAATGGAAGGATCATACAGCGTTGGTTCAGCAGGATTTAAGCTTCAACCTATTGCAGGCAATTGCTTCTAATCCAGAATTAAGCAAATTCAGGGAGTATATTGGCAAGGCTGGGTTGGACTCCGTGTTTAAGTCTTCCAAATCCTTAACGGTGTGGGCACCTAACAATGCGGCGCTTTGGTCCATTGATCCCGTCATCCTTGCTAACCCCGGCAATTTAAGGGCGCTTATTTTGAATCACATCTCCAATCAACAGTATTTCACTAAAGATGCTGTATTACCTGTTCGTATACAGATGCTGAGTGGGAAGTTCAATAATTTCAGCAGTCTTAAATTTGACGAAGCAAGAATTGAAACCGCTGATCGTTATGTAAGCAATGGCGTATTGCATACCATCAATGCCATGGTACTTCCTTTGCAAAATATTTGGGAATACATCAATGCCACTAAAGCCCAATATGCACAAAATGCATTTGTAGCCTCATTAAATTACAATGGATTTGATGCATCCTTAGCTACCATTGATAGTATCAGCGCTATTTCCGGATTGCCGATTTATACTCCCGGCACCGGCCTTGTACCAAAGAATTATTTTACCGACAGGGTGGCTGATCTTAGAAGAGAGGATAAGCAATTCACTTATTTTTTGGTGCAGGATGCCAATTTGATTATAGAGGCTGATTCTTTAAAAAATTATTTTTCTGCTGCTACTACCACTATTACCGATAGTTTAACCCGTTGGAATGTGGTAAAGGATTTCGCTTTTGAAACTGCTTGGAAATCCGCAACGGATATACCGCTAACATTGGTATCCAAGTGGGGAGTTAATATGGCGGTTAACACCTCTTTTATAGTTGACGTTAAGAAAATGAGTAATGGGTATGTGTATATATTGAGTAAACTGGATGTGCCAACTAAAAATAAATTTTTACCCATCACCATTCAAGGAGAAAACCCTTATGGATTTATACAGAATGATAAGCGAGGAAATACCAACTATCGCGACCGTAAAAATCCGGTTAGCAATGTTAACTTTTCAGACATAATGGTTTCAGGGCATGGCGTAACCACTTTTTATTCTTTTTACAGGGTTAATGAAACACCTTCTATTAAATACCAAGTGTATGCTTTGGCCACCAACGATTTCCAGGCCGCTGCTTTTAGTCAAACCATTAATGCTTGGAACACCACACTTGGTGCATTGCAGGGAACATTGACACATGCAGTGCCTTTGTTCACCGCAGTGGGAGCATACAATGAAATGTATTTGGGAGATATCACTAATACTAAGTATGGAACTATAGACTGGAGGTTAACATCGGTTACCAACGGTCCAATTTTGTTGGATTATATACGCTTAGTACCAGTACCTTAATATTATTAATTCTATTTAAAAGTTTTTTATTCTAATATCATGCATATTTTAAACAAAATACTTACCCTATCAGTTGCAGTAGCTTCCTGCTTTTTTGTGAACGCACAAGAGTTGCCGTCTACTTCTGTTAAAACTGCTAAAAGTAATTACCAGGTAAAAGGTACGGTTGTTAATGCTGCTACCGGAAAATCTATCGGAGGAATTCGGTTAACCTATAAGATTTTTGCTGCCTCCATTACCGATAGTTCAGGAAGTTTTTCAATCAACCTTCCTAGAAAGGACGCTATGCTTTTAGTTGAAGGCGAAGGTTATCAGTCTAAACAAGTGGCGGTAAGGGGCTCTTCTGTGCTTAGAGTTTTACTGTATGAAGATGGCTTTAATTCTTCTGCGGATGAAGTGGTTTTACCTACTGGTTCTGTTGCTACCGCATTAATGCCTTATGCAGTAAGCAGTGTAGAAGTTAAGGATGGCTGGAATAGATCAGGGGAATCTGCTGATTCTTATTTGCAGGGAAAAGTTGCTGGCTTGAATGTAATTCGCCGCAGTGGATCTCAAAATATTGGTGGAACGATTTTCTTGAGGGGAATCAATTCACTATATGCTACCAATCAACCATTGATCATTGTTGACGGGGTAATATTTAACAATAACAATACAGGTGGTTCAATCATTTCAAATAATTATACCAATCCCTTGTCTACCATTGACCAAAGGGATATCGATAATATTTCTGTGTTGAAAGACGCTTCTTCCATTTATGGAACTAAGGGGGCCAATGGAGCTATCATTATTACCACCATCCGGGCAAAGGAATTGGGCACTAAAATTGATTTCGCTTCCTATGGCGGATTTAATTCAGCTCCTCAAAATTTGCCAGTGATGAGTGCAGCAGATTATCGCGTGTACCTTGGTGATATGCTAAAGTCAAGCGGAATGAGTGATGCTCAAGTACAGGCCCAGCCTTATATGAATGACAATGCGGCTACATCGAATTATTACGCTTATCACAACCAGACCAATTGGCAGGATTTGGTGTTGAAAAATTCGTACACAAAAAACATTTATTTAAAGGTTGCCGGTGGAGATAACATCGCTAAGTACGCCATCTCTTTGGGTTTTTTAAATAATGAGGGAGTAATTAAAAAAACCGGTCTTTCAAAATACAATATGCGTTTCAATGGTGATTTAAATTTGAGTGCACGCATGACAGCTACCACCAATTTGAGCTTTACTTTTTCCGAACAAAATGTAAGGGATCAGGGAAATTCGCTTAAAACCAATCCGGTATTTTTAGCATTGGTAAAATCTCCTTTTTTAAGAACCAATGATGTATCATCCGTAGGCTTGGAGTCTCCAACACTTGCTGACAGGGATACCCTTAATATCAGTAATCCAATGGCGATTACCGATTTGGGACAAGGTTTAAACAGGGCCTATCGTTTCTTTGGATCCATCGGATTTAATTACGCGATTAGCAAGCACCTTGCATTTTCCAATACGATTGGTATTATTTATAATAAGGTTCGCGAAAACTTTTTTGTTCCACGTAAAGGAGTTACTCCCGATTCGTTGACTACGGCAATTGCCTTCAATAGGATGGGTACGCAGGTTTCTTCCCTTTTCTCATTGTATGATGATGCACGTTTGACCTATTCAAATATTTTCAGTAAAGTACATGCATTTTCTACTAGGGTAGGTGTTCGATACTTGAAGGATAAAACCGAGCAAAACTTTGGATTGGGCTATAACTCAGCCATTGATGAATTGGTGAGTGTGGGTAATGGTGTAAATGGTTTAAGAAGAATTGGTGGTGATATCGGAGAATCTAAATGGGCCAGTTCCTACTTTAATACAGAATACTCTTTTGCTGATAAATATTTCTTTTCTGCCAATGTTGCTGCAGATGCCTCTAGCAGATTTGGAAAGAATATTCTGAAGGGCCTCAATATGAGTTCTACTATTTTCTCAGTACTTCCTTCAGTAGCGGCCTCCTGGCTGATATCTTCTGAAAAATCAATGGTAAATAGTAAGATTGATTTATTGAAACTTCGCGCTTCTTATGGTTTATCGGGTAACGAGGATATAGGAAACTATACGGCTCAGCAAACCTACAGCTCTCAAAACCTTTTGGGAATGCAAGGCTTGGTTCGCAACGGAATTGGGAATGATCAATTGCAGTGGGAACAAGTTAAAAAATTGAATATTGGAGTTGATATGGCTTTGATGAAAGAAAGGTTGCAGTTTAGTGTGGATGTATATCAAAACAAAACAGATAAATTAATTACCTACGAATCATTGCCTTCAGCGGCAGGTTTTGATTATGTGGTATCCAATAGTGGAGCTTTAAAGACAACTGGTTTGGAATTATCGCTTACCTATCGGGTAATAAATAAAAAAAATCTAAAATGGGATGCTGGCTTTAATTTAGGGAAATCTAAATCAACCATTACCTTATTACCAGGAAGCCAAATTCTGACTTCATTTTCTGGTGCAACTTATGCTTCACAAGTTGGCGGAGCACCCAATGAATTTTACGGCTACCAGGCCAATGGGGTATATGTATCGGATGCAGCAGCTGCACAAGATGGCTTGTCTATTCGGAATTTGAACGGCACGCTAACTTCTTTTAAAGGAGGTGATATCAAATTTGCTGATTTGAATGCGGATAAAGTGATTGATGACAACGACAAAAAAAGTTTAGGAAGTCCTAATCCTAATTTTTTCGGATCCTTTACTAATAAATTTACTTACAAAAGATTTTCTTTAAGTACGTTGTTTACTTTTTCATCTGGTAATAAAATATTTAATTATACCAGGTCTCAACTGGAAGGTATGAGTAATGTGTACAATCAAACCAACGCGGTATTAAACAGGTGGAAAACCAACGGACAAGTTACTCCTATTCCGAAAGCTGCTTGGGGTGATCCAATGGGCAATAGTCGTTTCAGTAGTCGTTGGATAGAAGATGGGTCCTACATACGATTAAGGGCGGTTACATTTTCTTATGATGTGCCTTTCAACCCAGGTTTTTTTAAATATGCCACGGTATATGCCAGCGGAAACAACCTGTTGACATTAACCAATTACAAAGGTTACGACCCTGAATTCAGCGCAACAGAAAGCATCTTTGGACAGGGAGTTGATAATACATTGGAACCCCAGTTCAAATCGGTTCAGATTGGATTCAGGTTAGGTTTTTAATAAATTTTTATATAAAATGCTTATAATAATGAAACGTAGATTATTAAAAAATATCAGCTTCGCTCTTTTGGCAGGAACTATTTGCCTGTCAATGGAATCTTGCAAAAAGCTGGTGGATGTGGAACCCCAAACTTTGGTAAGCGCTCCTAATATGTATCAGAATGTTTTTGATGCGGATGCTGCAGTAATCGGGGTGTATGGTAAGTTGATGAAGTTGGCCAAACCTTATTTGTTGATGAATGAATTGAGGGGTGACTTAATGGATATCACCACCAATTCGGATGCCAATCTGAGGCAGATAAGTGAGCAAACCGCTACCTTTTCCAATCCTTATATTGACCCTCAGCCTTTTTATGAGGTAATTGTGAATTGTAATGACGTGTTGGTAAACTTCAAAAAAATGTATGCTGCCGGTAAATTGAAACAAGAGGAATATAACCAACGTTATTCGGATATCGGAGCTATCCGTACCTGGGTATATTTGCAGTTGGGGATTCATTTTGGTAATATACCATATGTAACCAACCCACTTGTACAGTTGAGCGATTTAAAAAATACTAGTAATTTTCCTACGATTGCGTTACCCGCTTTGATTGATTCGTTGACTACATTTACAGAAAACCTACCGTTTACAGAGGATTACCCATCTGGTACCACCTTGCAAACAGTGGTGGATGGCTATAGCACTCAGAAATTCTTTATCAATAAAAATATATTGTTGGGTGATTTGTATTTGTGGCAGGGCCAGTATGATAAATCTGCCGATCGGTATAAAAGAGTGATGGAGGTTTTGGGAACCAGTGGAGTAGGTGAACAATTTTATAACCAATACCGTATTTCTAGTTTCTCCAATGCTGGTATCAATTATTCAAGAGGGCTGGATTTTTCTTCGTTGGTGTATTCCAATGGATGGAGGTATTTGTTTGAGCGGCCCCAGGTGGATAATGAGTTTAACTGGGAAATGATTTGGTCATTGCCATTCGATAAAAAATTTGAACCGGTAAATCCATTTATTGATTTATTTTCTCCTACAGGTGGAAGTTATCTGGTGCAACCAGCCCAGCAGGCAATCGATAATTGGAATAGCCAAATGCAGATTTATACTTTTTCTGCTAATACAGCAACAGCTGCTGAAGTAGTAAGGAATAATTTCCCCATGGATTCTAGGGGTACTTTCACTTACCGATTGATTAATGGCAAGCCGGTAATCATGAAATACTTGTATAATTATTTAGGATCAGATAATTTACCCATCAGTACTTTTAGCCAACCAGGTAAATGGTTCTTGACAAGAGCGGCAACATTGCATCTTCACTATTCAGAAGCAGCAAATCGTGCAGGTAAATACAAGCTTGCCTATGCCTTGGTGAATAAAGGGATTAATTATCATTATGATCCTTTACCT
>CANJDY010000013.1 GCA_947472635.1 Chitinophagaceae bacterium | reverse complement strand
TATTTTGCAGCACACTTTAAAATATTGACTAGTGAAACAAGGATATTTTCAAAGTACATTAGTGGTTTTTCTACCGACTCACCCACGGACTTGTAGGCCGCAAAATGGATAATACAGGTGATGTCGTTATTTTCCTCAAAAATATTTACTGTATCTGATAAATTGCAGAGATCTACCGAATAGTTTTTGATTGGTTTTCCAATAATCTGCGCTGCCCCATCCAAAATGGCAGCATTGCTTCTAGAATTATTGTCAACAGAAATTACTTCATATCCATTTTGTACCAGGTCTACGATGGTGTGAACACCGATGTATCCGCAGCCTCCGGTTACTAAAATTTTGCTCATGTAGGGATTAATTGAAATGGTAGATTATATTTTTGTCATCAAGAAAAAGCCTAACTGCATTCGTATCAAGTAAAAATTTAGCTCCACTCATTTCTTATTTTTTTTTGATAGGCTAGCCAATCAATAGTAGTTTTCATTTTACCTGCAAAATCGGCAATGCTTTTTTTCTTTTTTATCAATCTCAACAATATCAATCACTGCAATTTCTGCAGCATTATTATCAATGGGCAGATCAATTTTGTATTTCCCTGTCTTCATTCTTTTAGCAATAGCATTCATTGCTTCCATGTAGTATTATTTTTACAAATTTACTATTTGTTTTGGACCAAAATAAAAAATCACTCATTTAGGGTGAGTGATTTTAAAAAAAGGAGTATACAAATTAATTTATAAAAAAAGTGGTAATAAAGTAAACTATTGCCGCCAGCAAGGCGCTTATGGGGATAGTGAGTACCCATGCCCAGAGGAGGCTTACGGTAACACCCCATCTTACAGCGCTAAGGCGCTTGGTGGCACCTACTCCTATAATGGCCCCGGTAATTGTATGCGTGGTGCTTACCGGGATACCCATTTGTTCGGTCATAAACAAGGTAAGTGCGCCGGACGTTTCAGCCGCTACTCCTTCTAGCGGAGTCACTTTAGTTATCTTGGTGCCCATTGTTTTTACAATCTTCCAGCCACCACTCATGGTGCCAAGGCCGATGGCAGTATAACAGGCAATCGGAACCCAAGTTAGGTCCTTGAGGGCCGCCCCTACATCGGGATATTTGGTGCTATTATAGGCTACAAAGGCTGCTCCGATGATACCCATTACCTTCTGGGCATCATTTCCACCATGTCCAATACTGAATGCGCCGGAGGAAATCAACTGCAATTTTTTAAACATATTGGCTGTGCGGTAGGCATTAGGTGATTTCACTTTCTCCGAGTACAAGTAGGCACAAATGAAAATGAACATCATTCCCAAAATCCCATTTATTATGACAGAATTATCTGCTTTTTCAAGTGCTGTTGATAACTTGGCAGTATCCACTTTGCTATCTACCGTAGCTTTAATTTCTTCTGCAAGTCTAGTTGCGCCAAGTGATTTGTAATCGCCTAGCAAGGGGGTTGCGGCAGCTACTTTTGCAACTGCGGAACTGTAAGCCGCAGTTTTGGCAGGGTCGGTTTCTTGCTCTTTTTTAAGTTGGTCAACTTTGTAGTATTTTACCAAATTTTCTTGCAATTTGGTTTGCTCAAAATGGGCAAACAAAAACCAGGTACCAATACCGGTTAGTACAATCAGCCCAATTTTAGCCCAGGTATTGCGCATAATGGTAATCACAGTGATGTAGATGGATACAACCATACCTATCAGTGGTGCGAGGAAAATGAATAGTACAATTTGGGTAATCTTTTTTAGCTCAACTATATTACCAATACCAGTAAAGCCCTTGGTTAAGAAGGCATGGGTAATGGCCGCCCCTGCAAATCCACCAATTAAGGTGTGGGAGGAGGAAGATGGAATACCGTACCACCAGGTAAGCAAGTTCCATATTATAGCAGCAATCAATCCCGATAGAATTACTGGAAGGGTTATAAATTCCTGATGAACTGTTTTTCCAATAGTATTGGCCACTGCGTGGTCCTTAAAAATAAAATAGGCTACAAAGTTGAAAAAGGCAGCCCAAACAACTGCCTGGTAAGGGGTTAATACCTTGGTAGAAACAATAGTGGCAATCGAATTAGCCGCATCGTGGAATCCATTGATGTAATCAAATATCAGGGCCAAAACAACGATAACAATAAGGAGCGTCATAAGATAAATTTGATAACCGGCTAGTTAGGTTAAGCGTATTTAACAATAATGGATTCAATCACATTGGCAGCATCTTCACATTTATCGGTAACAATTTCCATTACTTGATAAATCTCTCTTTTTTTAATCACCTCCTTTGCATCGGGTTCGGTTGCGAATAAGCGTTCGATACTCATATCAAAGATGTCATCCGCTTGGTTTTCGATGCTGTTGATGGCAACTAGTGCATCGGTTATCTGGCGCATGTTTTTCATATTGCGCAATTCGGTAACCGCCTTGTGAATTTGTACACAACCAACAGCAATTAATTCGGCCATTTTTTTAATACCGGTATCATTGGGATTAACGTGGTAAAAATTAATTTTTTTAGCAGAAGAATAAATGTAATCAGCAATATCATCTAGTGCGGAAGCCAAATAATGAATATCCTCTCTGTCAAATGGGGTGATGAAGTTTTTACCGAGTTCAATGAATATATTATGGGTGTAATCGTCATTTACATGCTCCATATCTTCTATTTCGTGAATCAGCTGGGCTCTTTTGTCAAAGTCGGGTTCGTTGACCATTTCTTTTAATTTTTCACCCATTTTTACTAGTTCTTCCGCTACATTTTCAAATAGCTGAAAAAATACCCGATCCTTGGGTAGAAATATCTTGAAAATTGAATTGAGACCTGCCATAAGTTTGAATTTTTAGCAAAGTTTGGGGATTCATAAAAATTAAAGAGGCTATTTATAAAAGGTAACAATTTGGTAACAATAGAATAACATTAAATTGGCATTTCTTTGTAAAAAGATAGGTATATGAAAAAAATATCCTTGTTGATTTTAACCATATTCCTATCCCATTTTCTTCATGCCCAGTATTTGATGGACATGGTAGATACTTCAAAAGACATCGGTAAAGGGATGTTATCGCTCTACAATCGTTTTGATAATATAAGATTGTCAGGCTACATTCAACCTCAATTTCAAATATCCTCTTCCAAGGGGGCTAAGGGGTTTTCGGGAGGGGATTTTTCACCTAATAGTAGCGACCGTTTTATGTTGCGAAGGGCTAGGGTAAGGTTTGATTACATTCATTTTCCAAAAGCTTCCGGTGGTCCCTCCTTGCAGTTTGTTTTTCAGTTTGACGCAACTGAAAGAGGTGTCAATGTGAGAGATGTTTGGGGAAGAATTTTTGAAAACAAGTTCCAGCTCTTTGCTTTTACTACTGGTTTGTTTGCCCGTCCTTTTAGTTATGAATTAAATTTATCTAGTTCTGACAGGGAAAGTCCAGAGCGGGGTCGAATGAGCCAGCTATTAATGAAAACAGAGAGAGATTTAGGTGCAATGGTTACCATCGATTCGCGGAAGAAAAATTGTCCGCTTAAATTTTTAAAAGCTGACCTAGGTTTTTTTAATGGCCCTGGGCTTTCCTCTACTACCGATTATGACAGTCACAAGGATTTTATTGGGAGAATTTCCCTAAAACCGCAGGCAATAAGTAAAAAGCTTACGGTAAGCGCCTCTACTTCAATATTATATGGTGGTTTAATCCAAAGCACCCAATATGTTTACAGAGCTAATGGAATTGCAGGCAATCAAAACTTTGTGCTTGACTCTTCTGTTGCTAATGTGGGCAAATTGGCTCCTAGAAAGTATTTTAGTGTTGACGGTCAAGTAAAAATTAAAAATCGTAATGGTTTTACTGAATGTAGGGTTGAATGGATGGCAGGCAAACAGTCTGCCAGTGCAACCAGTAGCGAAACCCCCGGTACATTATTTACTGGCACCGATGGATATTATGTAAGAAATTTCAGCGGCGGATATTTGTATTTTTTACAACACCTGGGCAATACACATCACCAGCTTGGCATTAAATATGACTGGTATGATCCCAATACGATTGTAAGCGGATCAGATATCGGCAAATCAGGTAGCAATATCAACGCTGCTAATATTAAGTATAGCACGTTGGGATTTGGCTATATTAATTATATTTCGGAGAATGTCAAATTGATGTTGTGGTACGATAAAGTCACCAATGAAAAAACACTGCTTTCTGGCTATACATCCGACCTATTGGATAATGTGTTTACCTGCCGCCTACAGTTTAGATTTTAAGTATTTTAGCCCCAAAATCATTAAACAGACATTCGTATTAAATTAATATGCACTATGTTTTAATATTTGCTTAATCTTACTTAGTAGGCTTATTCCTTCATTACTATAGCGCCTATTGTCTCTTTTGTTAAAAAATAGTTAACAAAAACGTGATTTATAGAGGATGCTGAAAAATTGCCTTTTGACTTTACAATATAAATTACATAAAAAAAATAATATTTATTTTTTAATTACCAAAGGAAAGTGTTCCTTTAGGTAATTATTTTTAATAAATTTTAATTCTTCATTAACAAATAATTAACTCCTCTTTTATAATTTGTTATTAATTCTTCAAATTCCTTAACGCAATCGAAGATTGCTTTTTGGCATTTTTTATCAGTACAAATACTAAATAATTATGAAAAAAATTTCTTTATTGTTTGCTTTTCTTGGGTTCATGGGGGTACAAGTGCTATTTGCACAAACCAGAGAACTTAAAGGTATTGTGACTTCGGCAGAAGATGGGAGTTCCATTTCAATGGCTTCTGTATCTGTTGTAGGAACGAGCATTGGTACACTTACAGATGTAAATGGAAAGTTTACCATCAAAATACCTACCGATGCGAAAGTATTAAAGGTGTCTTTTGTAGGAACTGCTTCTATCGAAATGCCAATTTCCCGGTCAAACATGTATATCTTCAAACTCAAGGCGCAAGCCGTTGCTGTTGAAGAAGTGGTGGTTACCGCTTTTGGAATCAAAAGAAAACCCCGGGAAATGGGTATAGCAAGTGCCAAACTCTCCAACTCCGAGTTGACTCGTGGTGCCGCTTCCAACGTTATGAATGGAATGGTAGGTAAAGTTTCTGGTTTACAGATTAATACCATCAATAATGGGGTTAATCCAGACACTAAAATCACTTTAAGGGGTAATCGACATTTCTTGGCAAGTAACCAAGCATTGGTTGTATTAGACGGGGTGCCGGTAAGTGCTACCTATCTAAACTCAGTGAATCCAAATGATATCGAAAGTGTTAATATATTGAAAGGCTCTTCAGCATCTGCATTATATGGTAACGACGCTTCCAATGGGGTAGTGATTGTTACTACTAAGAGGGGTGAAAAGGGCAAGTTAACTGTAAAGGTTAGCAATGTGGTTACCTTGGAGCAAATCTCGTATTTACCAAAATTACAAACAAGGTTTGGTGCTGGTTCTGGAGAAACGCTAACCAATTCTGATCCAAATTACACTATGTGGATTGGAAAAGATCGGAATACAGACCCTTATACATCTTATGAAAACCAGACTTTTGGCCCTGAATTTAATGGCCAAATGGTGATATTGGGAGGAAAGTTGGTGGATGGCACTTATCAAATGGTTCCTTATAGCAATGTTAAAAACCAAAAGAAAGATTTCTTCAATACCGGTGTATCCATTCAAAATGATGTATCAGTAAGTAGTGGAGATGAAAAAAGTAATTTCTATCTTTCTGTACAGGATGTTAAGACTACTGGAACAATACCTGCCGATAAAAACCGCAGAACAGGTGCCCGTATGGCAGGAGGAAGAACCTATGGTATCTTCTCGGCTGATTATACAATGAGCTTTACTCAAACTACTACTAGCGTTTCAGGTGGGGATATGTATCAAGGTAGAGGGGTTTATTGGAATGTATTGAACACACCACCTCATGTACCTATAACAAATTACAAGGATATCGTTAATAATCCATTCGCTACTTTGGATGGCTATTTTAATGCCTATTACCCGAATCCATATTGGCAAATCAAGCATGCACGTAATAATCAAAAGCGTGATGATGTGTTAGGTTCAGTAAACCTTAAGTTACGTCCTTTCAAATGGCTTGAATTCTCTAACCGTTCTGGAATTATTTTTAATACAATCAATAACCATAATTACAAGGATGAGGCTATATACAGTAGCTATTCTCATTCGGATCCTTGGAGCCAAGGCCATATGGGGGGGCTATCTCCTTATACAGGCAACTCAAGTGACCAAATGAGGCAGACAATGGTTTTAACCAATGACTTCATCGGAACAGTGGATAAGAAATTTGGCAATATCAGTCTAAAAGCAGTTGTAGGAAACTCTGTATATTCTTCAAAAAATGAGTCAAGTTATGATGGAGCAAGTTCCTTGGTAATTCCTAATTTTTATAACATCAGCAATCGCGTGGGTGAGCCGAGTGTATCTCAATCTACTTCGGAGCGCAGTAACTTTGCTTTATTTGCGGATGTTACCTTAGGGTATAAAAATTATGCGTATTTGCATTTTTCAGGAAGAAATGACCAGGATTCAAGATTAACAAAGGCAAATCGTTCTTTCTATTATCCTGCAATAGATGCGAGTTTAATCCTTTCCGATATGTTCCCTGCAATTGTTAAAAACAACTTCCTTTCTTTTGCAAAGATTAGGGGAGGTTGGTCACAAACTGGTCAAATCGCTTTGACTGATTGGTATGGCACTTTACCTTCTTATCCTACTGCTTCAGGCTTCCCTTATGGTAGCACTTCAGGTTTTGCTTTGAGCACTACTTTAAGTAATCCATTGCTGAAACCTGAAAAAACCAATGAAATTGAAATTGGGACAGAATTGAGCTTTTTGAAAAACAGAATCAGTTTGGAAGCGAATATTTTCAAAACGTTGACCAAAGATCAAACCATACCAGCCACTATCTCTGCATCAACCGGTTATTATAGTGCATTAATCAATGCTGGTGAATTGGAAAACAAGGGGATCGAGCTTGATCTTAAGTTTACTCCTTTGCTTCATTTGGGTAAAATTCAATGGAACGCTTCCGTTAACTACTCTTACATTCAGTCAAAAGTTGTATCAATCATTACTGGTCTGGATGAAATTCCAATAGCCTCCTCTTCTTATATCACAGTAGGGCAGCAATTTCCTGCCATCAAGGTTACGGATGTAAACAGGGACCCAAGCGGACACATTATCGTTGATGCTATAACAGGGTTGCCTTCTAAAAATACAGCCTTACAGCAAGTAGGTCATGGTAATCCTAACCATATTTTGGGTGTTGCTACGGACTTAAGTTACAAGGGATTGAGTTTATCAGCGGTTGCTGAATACCGCGGTGGTAATGTGATCAATAATTTAGTAGGTAATGCACTTGACTTTACGGGTACTTCAGAGCATTCTGCTCTTAACGGACGTCAATCTTTCATCATACCAGAATCGGTCATCCAAACTTCTCCGGGTGTTTTCACTCCCAACACTACGGCGTTGGTTGCACAAGCTTCCCGTCAGTTTTGGGTAAACTCTGATTACCATAATACGGATAGGGCTTATGTTACTAGTGCAGCTTTCTGGAAATTAAGAGAGGTTGCCTTGAGTTATGAAGTGCCGATTCAAAAGCTTTTACATAGTAATGTAATCAAAATGGCGCAAATCAGCTTGGTTGGAAGAAATCTACTGATGTTACGTCCTGTTACCAATGTTTGGACAGATCCTGAGTTTAACAACCAGGCGGTAACTACTAATGCGGTTGGTGTTACTACAGAAGACCAAACACCTCCAACCAGAGTATATGGCTTTAGTGTAAAACTTACTTTCTAAAATTTAAAATTCAAAAAAGATGAATAAGATATTATTACCGGTTTTATTTTCATTGGTACTTTTAGGAAGCTCTTGCGCTAAATTTGTCGGTGTAAATGAAATAAACCCCAACAACGCCTCTGCTGTTCCGCCAAAGCTTCTTTTACCTTCGGCCCTCAACGGCATAGCCGCTAACATGAATAATCCGCGAAATTTTGAATTCGTTTATTTATGGCATGGTCTCTGGTCTATCAGCTCTGGTTATTCACAGCCATCGAGTTTAGCCCAATACAGACTATTGAATAGTTCTTATCAAGGCACTTTCAATTCAAGCTATACCATTGGTCAAAACTTGGTTGAAATTGAAAAAGCCTCTACTGATTCTAAGAATGCTAGTTATTTGGCCATTGCGATGATAATGAAAGTATACCTCATGCAAAATTTGGTTGATTGCTGGGGTAATGTTCCCTACTCAGAAGCTTTCAGAACCAATGATGGGATCCTAAAACCTAAGTATGATGATCAAAAAACAATTTATGAAGATCTAGTGGTTAAATTAGATGCAGCCATCAAGTTGATTCAAAATAAGCCTGCAGATGCAAATGAGATCACTTCTGCAAGTGATATCGTTTATGCAGGAGATATGACCAAATGGGCAAAATTTGCCAATACCTTGAAATTGAGATTATTGGTTCACCAATCTGGTATGGCTAGTCGCGATGCTTATATCAAAACTGCCATTGCTACTACTGCTTCGGTTGGATACCTTGGTGCTGGCGAGGGTGCATTGTCAAATCCGGGTTACTCTAGTTCTGCTGGCAAAATGAATCCTTTTTTTGAAACTTTTTATAAGGCAGATGGTTCTTCCCAAAGTGATGGAGTTGGTTATTACAATGCTGGTAAAGATGTGGTAGATTTTATGAACGGCATACCTGATCCTCGTATTGGAAGGTTTTTCAATCCGTATAGTGGTTCAAGTTTTGCTGGAAACGTATTGGGTGTCACCACCCCTGCTCCACTAGCTGCTGCTGTTACTTCTAAGCTAGGTTTTGTTTCTGGAAGTGCAGGATATATGATTGGTACTTATAACAGAGCTGCTCCACTTTTAACAGATCTTGAAAGTTTGTTCATTCAGGCAGAAGCTGCAGAAAGAGGCTTTATAACAGGTGTTGGAAAAACATTGTATACAGCTGCTATCACCCAATCCTTTATTTATATGGGATTAACTTCTGCTCAAGCGGACGCTTATTTGTTAATAGCAAAATCGTCCGTTAATTATGATATGGCTCCTAACAAGGTTAACTTGATTCTAGATCAAAAATGGATTTCTTTAAATGGTATTGCTCCAGTTGAAATTTGGACTGATTATAGAAGATCAGGAAGGCCTACTTTTTTGACTTTTAGTAAAGATCCCAATGTCTCCAATCCAACACCTCCAGTTCGGTTACTTTATCCTCAGCGTGAGATTTCAGTAAACAATGACAATCTGGTGGCAGTGGGGGCAATCAATGCCTTTACTTCTAAAATTTTCTGGCAAAATCGTTAATGAATCATTCATTTCAATTTAAAAGTTAAAGTATGAAAAATAAAATAACCATTTTTGTTACATTCGTTGCCCTGATTGGCTTACTTAGTTCTTGCTTAAAGGACAAAGTGGGAGATTACTGGACAGATGGTGTGGCCGGAAAAATGTATGCAACTGTTGTAGACTACACTTTGCAACAAAAGGCACTTCTGCCTGTAGCGGGTGATGTGGCGGTTTCTTTTTTGGTAAACATTGCTACGGATGAGCTTCCTACGGAAGACATTACCCTTACGCTAGCAGTAGATAATGCCGCTATTACTAAGTATAATACAGATCACGCTACTGCCTATAAAACATTCCCAACTTCACAGGTAGTTACCACCACCTTGGTAATCGCTAAAGGAACGAGGAATGCAACGGCCCAAGCTAAAGTTTGGGGAGCTGAAACCCTCAATGCTTGCGATAAGTTTATGACAGCCTTTTCTATTGTATCTGCCAAAACAGCCTCCGGTAAGGATGTAACCATTGCAGGCAATATGAAGTCTTATTTATTGTCATTACCAATTTCAAATCCTTATGCAGGAGATTATTCTGCCGTGGGTTACAGAATCCGTCCGGGTAATGCAACTGAGCCAATCAGTGCGGGCACTATAGAACCATTCTCTACTTTCGACTGTAAGACTGTTAGAAAAAATGGATTTGGAAATTACTTTTCTTATGATGTAACCATTGAGGTTACGGCTAATACGGTGGTAGTGGGAGGAGTAACTTGTTATAAAGTGATTGCTACCCCAATTGATCCGGGTTCTGGTACTTCGGTGGGAGGTATGTGGACTACATGGACAGGGGATCCTACTTTAAAACCTGCAGATCTTACCATTAACTATTACAATCCAGTTGCTAAAAAATTCGTGTTGAATTGCTATTATAGTAGTTCGGCTGGTGATCGTATTATGTATGAAGTATTAACTAGGCTTTAGTTTTTAGTATTTATTAGAGAAATGTAAAGTTCTCTGCAATGAATCAAATGTTTCATTATCAAACACATTAAATATGAAAAGAATAAATTTAAATTTAGCAATACTACCCATCCTTCTGGCTGTATTTGTATTGCAAAGTTGTACTAAGGAAAGCGTTACTGGGTTTAAAAAGTACGCCGCTTTTACTGAACCAACTGTTGTAGCCCCACTTGATGCTTCATCCAATAAAATAACTACTACTACCATCGATTTAAAATGGGCCACCACCGACGCTGATGGAGATTCTCCAGTAGCAGATGTTTATTTCGGTACAGAGTCTACTCCACCGTTGTATAAAGCAGGTAATGTTGGGTTAACATTAAATGTTCCTGTTGTGGAAGGCAAAACCTATTATTGGAAAGTTACCATGAAGGATGCCAATGGAGTAGTTACTTACGGACCTACTTGGAGCTTTACCATATTTGAACCAATTGGCATATTCGTGGGGAGTTATAATTGCGACGAGCCTGCAGAAGCGTACTCTTATCCAGTAGCATTTTCAAAATTAACTGCTACTACCTTAAAGTGTAGTGCTTGGTGGAATTCATGGCCTGCAACCTTCACACTTAATTTCACAGCCAATACCTATACGATGGTAAAAACCAATTTTGGTGGTGGGTGGGAAGGCCAAGAATCAGGCACCATCACTCCTGCAACCGGTAAAATGGTGGGAACCTATACTGTTTGGCTAAATGGTGGAATTGAAGAGGTGGGAACACATACCTATACCAAAAAATAACCTTATAAAACAGCGGGCTTTAGCACTGTTTTTGAAAATAATATAAAAAAGTCGGCAAGTTTACTTGCCGACTTTTTTTATACCATCCATTTTCCTTTTTTAAGGAGGGGGCTACATTTTAAGTCAGGTTCAAACAGTAGGCTATAAATGCAAATCGGACTATTTATTCCAGCACCCGATAAATAATACTAGTAATCACTAGTAGCTTTGCCAACTTTCAATGGCAGTAAATCAAGGAAACATTCCCTTAACCTACGCTTAACATTTCCGTAACATTGCCTTTACTTTCGCTTAACATGGAAGAATTCTCTTTGCATAAATATTTACAGCATGAGATTCTTTGGACTAATTGCCCTTTTTATAACCCTTTCTTATAGCTCCTTTGCTCAAAAGGGAAAAATTGAAGGCAAAATCACTGACACCAAATCTGGTATAAATTTATCAGGTGTTTCCGTATCGGTGGATGGCGAAAAGGCTAAAACATCTAGCAATACAGATGGCTATTTTCAATTAGTCCTGGATGCGGGTAAAAAGTATACCATTAAACTATCTTCTATTGGATTCACCAGCAAGGAGCTTACAGAGGTGGAGACAAAGGCAAACGAAATTACTCATCTTGATATCACCCTTGAAATTGCATCTAAAACAGAAACGGGTGTTGTAGTAAGATCCTCTGCAAAGAAAGAATCTGTTGCTGCAATGATTTCGTACCAAAAAAATACACCGGTAGTGGCACAGGTTATCAGTGCGGAAGCTATCAGAAGGTCACCCGATAAAAATACCGGAGAAGTGTTAAAGCGAGTGCCTGGTTTATCAATACAGGATGGCAAATATTTGGTGGTTCGAGGTTTAGCAGATAGGTATAACCAGGCAATGTTAAACGGGGTGCTTTTGGGAAGTACAGAGCCAGATAGAAAGGCTTTTTCATTTGATATTTTCCCATCCTCAATTATTGATAATATTATCATCAATAAGGCATTTGTTCCAGAAATGTCTGGAGAGTGGGCTGGCGGATTGATTCAGGTAAATACCAATGACGTCCCTTCCAAAAATTTCGCTGATATTAGTATTGGAACTGGTTTTAATACCCAAACAATTGGAAAAGATTTTTACAAATACGAGGGGGGGAGTTTGGACTTTTTAGGATATGATGATGGTAAAAGAGAGTTACCTTCAGAATTTCCAATGAAGTCTAATTTTAATAATTTGACTCAAGCCCAAAAAACAGTTTACGGCAAACAATTTGAAAATATTTGGTCAACGACTAAAACTAGCAATAACAATGTTAGTTTAGTGAGTAGAAATTTCAAATTCTCTAGTGGCTTTACCAGTAATATTGGAAAAGCAAATAAACTAGCAGGAGTATTTGCAGTAAATTATAGTCTAACCCCAAAGCGGACTGAATTTGAAAACAGGATATTTTCAATTTCGAACAATATTGCTAGCACCAACTTTGATTATACTAATACTAAATATTCGCAGGACGTTCTTTTGGGAGTATTAGCAAACATCACCTTGCAATTAGGAAGTAATAGTAAAATATCATTTAAAAACATTTTAAATGTAAATACTACCAATTACGCCACCCTTAGAACAGGGAAAGATTTTGAAAGTAATTCAAGTATTGGTGACAATATCAGGGCTTCTGAATTAGCCTTTAAAGCAAATACCTTTGTTAATACTCAAATTACAGGAGACCATTCCCTCGTTAATGCGAAAGCTAAAATCCATTGGTTTGGTAGTTTCCAGATTTTAGACCAATATATACCTGATCAAAGACGTATTCAATTTAACCAGGATGACCCAGCGATTTCCACCTCACCTTATTCCATGTTGGTAAGCGCATCAAAGTCTTCACAAAGAAGCGGAAGCCGCTACTATGGCTTTCTAAACGATTATAATTACACTGCTGGTGGAGACATCAGTAAGCAGCTTGTCATCAATCAACAAGTTCAGACAATTAAGGCTGGTTATTTTTTTCAGGTAAAAGATAGATTATTTGATTCGAGACCTTTTTCGATTTACATGCCGATAGACAACCCTGCTTTAAAGCATTTGAATGAGTCGGTAATATTTAATCCTGAAAATTTTGGAAATGGGATTGATAACAAATTTGCATTCAATGAAATATACGATGCCCGTTACCGTTATATGGCCAATTCAATTCTAAATGCAGGGTTTATCCAATTCGACAATCAGCTTGCAAATAACAAATTAAGGGCGGTATGGGGAGTAAGAGTTGAAGATTATGACCAGTTGATTGGAAGTGTAAAACAGTCCGATTCAAGACATGTGCATATTCAAAAAAGAGATTATTTGCCAGGGGTTAACTTGTCATATAAATTGGATGCCAAAACCAATTTACGTTTATCGGGTTCACAAACCGTTATCCGTCCAGAATTCAGGGAGTTGAGTTCTTTTTCCTTTTTTGATTTTGATTTAGGAGCTACCGTAACTGGTAATCCATCTCTCGAAAGAACCAAGGTTAACAATGCCGATCTACGCTATGAAATTTATCCAAGAGCTGGAGAGTTGTTCACCGTGGGGGCTTTTTACAAATATTTCAAATCGCCTACGGAGTTGTATTTTAATAATACGGGCGCAGGAAGTTCAGGTACATTTAATTACATTTCTCCTGATCATGCTTTCAGTTATGGAGCTGAGATGGATTTTAGAAAAAAACTTGATTTTAATACGGCCCTTCAAAATTTCACCTTGCATGGTAACCTAGCTTACATCTATAACCGGGTAGCAGAATTGAACAGGCCGATGCAAGGTCAAAGCCCCTACCTTATCAACTTAGGTCTTCAGTATGACATTGAAAAATCAGGACTTTCCACTACCTTATTATTTAATCAAATAGGAAGAAGAATTTATTATGTAGGTGGTAGCGATGTTCCTCCGGTTTGGGAAGCACCCCGCCCTTTACTAGATCTGCAAATTGCTAAAAAGCTGTTGAAAACAAAAGGGGAAATTAAATTAAACATTTCCGACCTATTAAATCAGCAAGCCAAATTTTATCACGACTTGAATGGCAATGGGAAATATGATGCTAAAGTTGATGCACTTGCTATTTCTCGTACATATGGAACCAACGTCAGCATCTCATTTGGATATAAATTAAAATAATACAAATCATCAAATAACAAACAATTCTTTAAAACAAACCAGCATGAAAAAAGTATTTATTCTTATTGCAATAATTGGAGCATTGACATCAAGTTGTCGTAAAATCGAAGTGGATGGGGGTACCACTACGACAGTTATTAATAATACAAAAGCCGATACTACCATAGTTAATACAATTTTAGAGGGAAGAATTATTTCTAATCTAACCTTAAAGGCAGGCTACATCTATAAATTAAGAGGTTTGGTGTATGTTACGAATGGCGCAATTTTGACCATTGAACCGGGCACTAAAATTGTTGGCGAATTAAATAAAAATGGCGCTTTGGTGATTACACGTGGCGCAAAAATTATTGCTGATGGAACGGCGGCCAAACCAATTGTGTTCACTTCAGAAGCAGCTACCCCTCAGCGTGGTGATTGGGCAGGCCTAGTTTTGTTGGGGCAAGCACCAAACAATTCTTCTTTTAATGGTGTAGACGGAGTTGGAGAAATGGAGGGAGGTGTGAATAACTCTGATGGACTAGGTTTGTATGGCCTAGGAGCTACTTCTAATCTTGCTGACAATAGCGGTATTTTACGTTATGTAAGAATTGAGTATGCTGGCTATGCTTTTTTGCCTGATAAAGAAATCAATGGTTTAACTTTTGGAGGCGTGGGTAACCAAACGGTAGTGGATTATGTGCAGGTTTCTTATGCAAATGATGACAGTTTTGAGTGGTTTGGCGGTTCTGTAAACTGTACACACCTTATATCATTTAGAACTTTGGATGACGATTTTGACACCGATAACGGGTATAGCGGAAAAGTTCAATTTGGTATTTCTTTGCGCGATTCATCCATAGCCGATATTTCAAAAAGTGAAGCTTTTGAATCTGATAATGACGCAAACGGATCTGATAGGAAAACTTATTTGCCTTCCATTGCAGTTAGTGCAAATAATCCTGTTGCCATAGCACCGGTTAAAACAAGTGCAATTTTTAGCAATATGACAGTGATGGGGCCAAAAGTGACTTCAGCAAGTATTGGGAATAGTTTATTTCTTTGTGGTGCACAGATTCGCAGAAATAGCGAAATCAGTATCGTTAATTCCTTGTTTCTTGGATGGGGCGAAGGCGCTGTAAAGGGATTGTTAATTGATGCTAGTAAAGGCACACCAACTGATTTAAATCTTTCACCAGCAGGCTCGTTAAATTTCACCAATAATATAATCGCCGGATCTACTGCCAATGCGGTTACCTACTCAGCAAGTACTACTTTGCCAACGGGCGGAACTGCTGCCAGCATGTTGGCATGGGTTAATACTGCTGCTTTTGGTAATACCATTACAGCGAATAATACCGATGTAGGTTTGGTAGCCCCCTTCAATTATTCATCGCCAGATTTTAATCCATCATCTGCTAGTTCCTTGGCTGTTTCAGGAGCTTCATTTTTAGGAACTAATATGAAATCAAAAACTAGCGGTAAAGACGATTTTACTGCTGTTGCATACAGAGGAGCTTGTGCTGTGGGAGATACTTGGTGGAAGACTTGGACTAAATTCTAGTACGTATAATAATATTTTCAAAAGCTGCCATAAATAAATGGCAGCTTTTGTGTTTTTTTAAGTTTAATTTTATAGTAATGAAATATTTTTTTCTCCATATTTTTTTGGTTATTTTTTTTACATCCTGTAATCAGCAAAATGACAATGGCAATAATTCTGTTAACCAAATTGTAGTAAATGATTCTCCAAACGACTCCATTACGGCTGCTAAGAATTTAGAAGCTTTCGGAAAGTTGGAATTGTTTTTTGAAAATGCCAATTACCAGGTTGCTAATAATCAGGATACCAATTATTTTTATTTTAGCAGGGCTTCCGAATTTTTAATAAAAGTCCACCAGTATAAAATTAGTAAGGGCGATTCAGCGTTTTTAAAAATTGATTCTATTCAGTTGGTGGATGGGAAAAATATCCAATGGAAATTCGAAGGCCAAAAGCTAAATTTATTTCACATTTCAGATTCAACTGTTGATTGGAAACTCAATAATCCTGATAGTGCCATTTTTAAGTTTAATAAATACAATAGAAAAACCATTCAATTGTTTCAACCAAAAAATAGCACCACTACCTTTCATCAAACCATCACTTTGAGTTCATTTTTGGTAAGAAGTTTTTTTGATTATAAGCATGGGACCCATTTAGCATTTGATACGACAAACTTTACAAAAAAATAGTGTCTACCCAAATTATGCGTAATTGATTTATTACGTGAGTCACTGAAAAAGTTTTCCAATACATTATCTTTGCTGCATGAAAAATACCCTTCTTTTATTATGCATTCTTATCTTCTTGGTTTCTTGTAGGCATTCTAATGATGCAATAAGTAGGCGTATATCGAATTCCGATAGCGTGGCAATCAATTACTTCAAGGGAGATGGCACGATGGATACCGTGGTGGCTATAAAAATAATCCGTGATCAGCAAATAATAGCCCAGTTAGCAGGTTTTATTTCGGCCCAGCAAGCGGAGATGGATTATGCCTGTGGTTTTGACGGCTCTTTGCATTTTTTTAAAATGAACAAAGTAGTGCAGGATATTAATTTCGGAATGAATGCAGCTGGTTGTAGGTATTTTTCTTTTGTACTTAATGGAAAATCGCAGGCTACCAATTTATCCACCGAGGCAAAAGAATTGATTGCTTCATTGCGAAAATAGCTGTTTGAATAGCTAGGAATTATTTTTATTTACTTTCCAGTGTAAAACCAAAAGTAGTCCCGATGTCACTGGTGCTTCTTACATGGATCGTTTGGTGGTGGGCTTCAATAATATGTTTGCAAATAGCCAGCCCCAATCCACTGCCGCCCACTTTTCTACTTCTGGCCATATCCGTTCGGTAAAACCGCTCAAAAATTCTTCCCAAATGCTCCTCTGCTATTCCCGCCCCGTCATCACTGATTTCTATCAAAATTTTTTCTCCATCAATTTTGTAAACGCTCGCTTCAATCAACCCATTTTGCTTGCCATACTTAATGGCATTGTCTATCAAATTAGTAAACACCTGTCTTGTTTTTTCTTTGTCGGCAAATACGGTCAGCGCTACTTCACATCCTTTTTTAATACCCATCTTGATTTGCTTCTCCTCCGCCTTGATGAAAAGAGATTCAAATACTTCTTTCACCAGATCTTGAATTACAAAATTACTTTTGTCTAAAAGCAATTCCCCTCCTTCCAATTTTGAAATTTCATCTAGGTCATCCACTAGATTTACTAGCCTGTCAATATTGCGAGCAGTACTGTTTAGGAATTTCTTATTCACTTCGGGGTTGTCAAGCGCTCCATTCAGCAAGGTGTCTACATACCCCTGAATAGCAAAAATCGGCGTCTTCAATTCATGAGATAAATTTTGTAGAAATTCTTTTCGGTAGGCTTCATTCTGTTTCAGCACCTCTATTTCAGCCTTTCGTTGTTGTGCCCAGTTTTCTACATCCTCCCTTACTTCATCAATGCTCTTTTGTGGCAATATATTTTTGTAATAAAACTCTTCCCGCTTGCTTGCTTTAGTTTGATAGATGAGTTTGTAGATGAGTTTAATTTTTCGGTATACAAAGCTTTGGACCATAAATAATATCAGGCCATAGCTTGCGCTAAAAATAACAGTAAAGCAGAGTAGCGGAATCCACCAGTCGGGTTTAAAAAAATAACTCCCTACAACAAAAGGTAAGGAAAGAATAAATGCGGTGGTTGCAGATAATTGCTGTGGCGAAAGATTTTTTTGTGAAAACATCTTTTGATACTGGTTATAAATTCATGGTGAATTGAAAATTACCCTACGAATATAAGTAACAATTCACTATCTACAGCAGAGCGCTGCACTACAATTCAAACTTATATCCTACGCCTTTAACGGTAGTGATGCAGTCGAGATTAAGTTTCTGACGAATTTTTCGGATATGAACATCGATGGTACGGTCGCCTACAATCACTTCGGTTCCCCAAACCTGGTTTAATATCTCATTACGCAAGAAAACTTTGCCTGGTTTGGAAGCCAGCAAGTCGAGTAATTCAAATTCTTTTCTGGCTAAAATAATGTCATCACCTTTATGGGTTACGATGTATTTTTCCCTATTAATGATTAGGTCGCCATGCTTGCCAAGATCGTTATCTTCTTTATTGAGTCTTCTAAATAAGGCATTCACCTTAGTTACTAAAATTTTGGGCCGTATTGGCTTGGTAAGGTAATCATCTGCACCAGACTCTAGTCCTCGAATTTCGGTCCCTTCATCACTTAGCGCAGAAAGGAAAATAATCAGCGTTTCCTTAAAGGCGGGTTGCATCCGAAGGATATGGCAAGTGTCCATCCCATTTTTTCCCGGCATCATTACATCAAGGATGATTAAGTCGGGAAGGTGCTTTTTTGCCTGTTCAATAGCCTCGTCACCATTTTTTGCAGTAATTACCTCGTATCCCTCTGCCATCAAATTAAATTGAATGATTTCCAGTATATCTGGCTCATCATCTGCAATTAATATTTTTTTAACACTGCTCATATATTATTGTCCCTGCAAAAGTAGGTTAACCCTTTAATCATTGTATCAGCCAGTGGGCATTCCTGTATTATTAAATTGTTAACGCATAGCTGAATCAATGGGGGCAGATAAGGTTTTTGATTTACGACTCAATTTGGGTAAACCTTCCATATTTGTGCAGTATTAAGGGCAAGGTTTTCATAAGCATCAGTTTTTTTGCCATCTTTGTATAAGAATACCATTTATGAAGCAATTTTTACTATCCATTTTTATTATAGTTATTTGGGACCAAGCATTTGCATTACAGGATTCTGTGGTGATACCCCTAAGCCGCCAACTTTTTCATGACAGGATCGATAATGAACAATCACTGACCGATAAGGAGGATGGAAAAAAGGATGGCATAATTCGGGTGTCTGCCAATGAAGCGGTTAATCTACAGGTAACCGATGCCTTGACCAGAAGGTTGAACGAATTTCAGAATTGGGTAGAAACGAATGATTCTATCGGCAGCAGCAATGAAAAAATTAGGCAACTCAATTTCATTGAGACATTCATTAGGAATTTCAGAGTGGCATGGAGACAAAAAAAAATTGAGCCCTCTCTCGCCCCCTTGCTGGTGGATAATTTTCATAAATTATGGATGGCAAATATGGTCGGAAATAGCATCCTTCCCTTTATTATGGGCTTGTCTTATGAAGCGGGAACCATCCTTACAGAGGGGTTTCCTAATAACTTAGGGTATAAGGAAAGTAAAAATTTACTTTTCATTAAATATTGTCACTTACATCCCGACAAGATTCTTTCCCTCATAGGCCCTTATGTGAATGAAACCTTTGCAGATAGTTTGGTGACAGTGGCTTGTAAAAATGATCCAGAGCAATTGTATAATTATGCCAATTCCACCAAGTCGGTGGAAGGTAAACTGATACAGCGAAATGCTGACCCAATGGTGAAGTCTATTCTGAAGTTAAGCAAGCTAGACAATGCCTTGTTGTATTATCCATTTCTGGATAATATTTTGAATAATCGGTTGTCAATTGACGGGATAAAAAAAATTATAGGGGATGGCGATCTGGGTATGGATAGCATCGGCTATTTTAAATTGCTGGTTAAAACTGAACAGGAATACTATTACAGACTAGGAGTTTTGAAAGACACTCCGGTTGCGATGTTTGGAGAAAATGGGTTGAGAAAAATGTTACAGCGAAAAGC
>CANJDY010000012.1 GCA_947472635.1 Chitinophagaceae bacterium | reverse complement strand
GTCCATCTAACAGCACCGGTAAGTTGATCAATTAGATTTTTCTTAATATCTTCTGCATCTGTAACTGCTTTGGCTACTACATTTTGATAAACAGGGCAAGATGACTGATAAAAAGTAGTGGTCTGAATAGCAGCAGCGAGTTCTTCTCTTGCTGGCAACATCAGGGGCGAATGGAATGCTCCACCCACAGGTAATACGATGGCTCTTTTTGCTCCTGCAGCCTTCATTCTTTCACAGGCTATTTCAATGCCCTTTACAGAACCGCTAATGACCAATTGCCCAGGACAATTGTAATTGGCCGGTACTACCACTTCGCCTGTTTCAGCCAACACTGCAGCACATACTTCCTCTACCTTATCATCTGCCAAAGCCAATACTGCCGCCATAGAAGAAGGAGTAAGTTGACAAGCCTTTTGCATTGCATTGGCACGTATAAAAACCAACTTCAGTGCATCCTCAAAACTCAAAACCCGGTTGGCTACTAATGCTGAAAACTCACCCAACGAATGCCCAGCTACCATGTCTGGTTTTACATCCTGGAGCGTTTTAAATGCTGCTACAGAATGCAAAAATACTGCTGGCTGGGTTACATTGGTTTGCTTTAGATCCTCATCGCTGCCAGTAAACATGATATCAGATATACGAAAGCCCAAGATTTCATTGGCCTGCTCAAATAAATTTTTTACAAATGGATTCGACTCATATAAAATTTTTGCCATCCCACTAAACTGTGAACCTTGACCTGGAAAAACAAATGCATTTGCCATACTACTTGTAAATTTTGTTCAAAAATAAAATTTTAACCCGACAAAATTTGAATAAAATTATTGTGTGGTAACTGGCTATTTTCCCTCAAATAATGAAAGAATAGTACAAAATGCCGAAAAAATCACCCACAAATAAGAAGTTAGCTGCCTATCCATTTAGCAGATTAGCGTAAACCATAACTAATTTAGAACAACGTCAGCCAAGTTTTGCTTAGAATTGTAAACAAAGTGGTGGATTAGTGAAGCTTAGCACTGATCAACTTTAGAAACTCACTTCTCGTTTCATTTTGTTCAAATTCACCCCAAAATGCAGAGGTGGTTGTTACTGAGTTTTGTTTTTGAACTCCCCGCATCATCATACATAAATGAGAAGCCTCAATTACTACTGCTACCCCTATTGGATTGAGGGTTTCCTTGATTGAGTTAAGGATTTGATGGGTAAGCCTTTCTTGAACCTGTAAACGCCGACTATACACATCCACCACACGGGCAATTTTGCTCAAGCCGGTAATCCAACCATTTGGAATATACGCAACATGGGCCTTTCCATAAAAAGGCAGCATATGGTGCTCGCACATACTGTACAACTCAATATCCTTTACAATAATCATCTCACTTACTTCCTCGTGAAATTTTGCAGAGTTCAAAATAGCATTGGCATCCTGCTGATAACCCTGGGTTAGAAACTGCATCGCTTTTGCAACCCTTTCCGGTGTTTTTTGAAGCCCCTCCCTCATTGGGTCCTCGCCCAATAAACTCAATATTTCTGTGTAATTTTTTATCAACCCCTCTGTAACAGGCTGATCGTATTGTTCAATTTTTTTATAAGCCATTGGTCTTTTTTTTCAAATTTAATTAACGGGATACTCAACAAAATTCCTCTCGGTTTCATATAAACGAATTTGCAAATCGAGCGTCGAATCTATTTTTTCTCTCAAAATATTGTAGATCACTATTGCAATATTTTCTGCACTGGGATTGAGCTTTTTAAACTCAATGGTATCTTCATTTAGATTTTTATGATCAAACCTTTCTAATACATATCGCTGTATGAGCTCACTTAATAATTTCATATCATACACATAACCGGTAGCTTCATTAGGCACCCCGGTAACTTTTACCACCAATTCATAGTTGTGTCCATGGAAATGAGGGTTGTTGCATTTTCCAAATACACTAGCATTGGTCAGCGCATCCCAATCTGGGTTATGTAACCTATGGGCTGCGTTGAAATGCTCACTTCTAAAAACTGATACCTTATTATTCATAACTGAATTAAATTAAAACTTGAGGGGTTAAAACAATAGCAATAACATTTAAACTATAAAAAAATGAAAACAGTTTAGAACGTTTAATACTGAAGGTTATAACAGAAGTCTGCTGTTCAAACACATCAACTCTTGAAACTACTAACATCTGAAGTTACCAATTGTTTATGGTAACCAAATAAAAAAGCAACCTTCAGAAAATTAATTACCGAAGTATTCAACAAAAATTCGGGGAGTTTCATATAATTTGAGGCTATGCAAGTATACTTCCCTAGGTAAATGCGGCACTAACTGCTCCCAAATACCTATTACTAGGTTTTCAATGGAGCATAATTTCCCTGACATAAAATCAACATCTAAATTGAGGTTTTTATGATCTAGCTTATCAATCACGTGCTGTTGCACAATAATGCTTAATTTTTTAACATCAAAAACAAAACCTGTATCAGGATTAGGCTCCCCTTTTAATGTGACATATAGCTCAAAATTATGCCCATGCCAGTTCTCATTCGCACATTTTCCAAATACCTCCTCATTTTTCTCTCTAGTCCAATTTGGATTAAAAAGTCGGTGAGCTGCGTTGAAATGTTCTATGCGGGTAATGTAAACCATTGGCTTTTCTGAAAATTTCGGCAAAGGTAGTCCCAAAATACCAAAATATGAAGACTATAGCCGAAATTTGTACCATGCGAATTTTATTGATAGCCGCTACAAAACTTGAAATTGAACCTTTTATAGCTGAAAATACGGCCATTGATGTGCTCATTACAGGGGTAGGCGTTCCAGCTACGCTGTACCATTTACAAAAAACAGTACAACAAATACAACCCAACCTAATAATACAGGCAGGTATTGCAGGGGCATTTTCCGACAAGCTACTATTGGGTGAAGTGGTATTGGTAAAGCAGGATACATTTGGAGATCTAGGAATGGAACAAAAAGAAGCGTTCACCCCTATTTTTCAAACGGATTTTATGGACAAAGATGAATTTCCCTTCATTGATGGGTGGCTAATGAATCCAACTCCGTTTACTGCCCCTTCAACATTAAAGGCCGTAAAGGCAATTACTGTAAACAAGGTGAGCGATAGCCTATTGCAAAAACAACAGACAATAAGTAACTTTTCGCCTGAAATAGAAAGTATGGAAGGGGCAGCATTACATTATGTTTGTTTGCAGCAAAAAATTCCCTTTATACAGATAAGAGGTATTTCTAATTGGGTGGGTGAAAGGGATAAAAGCAAATGGAAGATTAAAGAAGCAGTCAGTAATTTGAATATTGAACTAAAAAAAATGATTGCCGGGTTTACAAGTGAATCCGGAAAGTAGCAACTCAAAAATGAACAATTCCCCGAAAGCTATCGACATGAAACTAACCCTCGGCTTCTCCCCCTGTCCCAACGACACGTTTATTTTTGACGCCTTGGTTAATCACAAGATCGATACAAATGGGTTGGAATTTGAAGTGGTTCTTGAAGATGTGCAAACCCTCAATCAATGGGCACAGGAAGGGAAACTGGCCATCACAAAACTCAGTTATGGAGTTCTTCCATTGGTTTTGGATAAATACAAGGTATTAAACAGTGGTAGTGCCCTAGGTAAAGGCGTAGGCCCCTTATTAATTTCCACTTCAACAAATATTAACCAGCCGATAGAAGATTTATTAGTAGCTATTCCTGGCGAAAACACTACCGCACACCTGCTATTTTCGATGGCTTATCCACAAGCCAAAAACAAGATTTTTCTGCGCTATGATGAAATTGAAAACTTTGTTGTAGCCAACAAGGGCTTAGGGGTAATTATTCATGAAAACAGATTTACCTATGAAGCCAAGGGCCTTAAAAAAGTAATTGACCTCGGTGATTATTGGGAGCAAAAAACTGGCAATGCCATACCTTTGGGAGGAATAGTAATAAAAAAAGAAATTGACATTGCTACACAAAAAACAATAGATAAATTGATTAAAAAAAGTATTGAATACGCATTTTCAAATTACCCCTTGCTCAATGATTATATCCGAAGCCATGCGCAAGAAATGAGCGAGCCCGTAATGCGCCAGCACATCGATTTGTATGTAAATGAGTATTCGCTTCAGCTGGGTGACATTGGTAAAAGTGCTATTCTAAAACTTCTTCAACTTCACCCAAACCAATTGGGAGCAAATCTAAAAAACATGGAGGATATTTTTTTAGCCCTATAAAAAATTAATTTGTTGATGAATAAATAAAAACTATGCTGGAACAATTTAAAAAAATTAGCCATTCAACCAAAAGTAAAGTAGTATTCATGCTGAGTATAGAGGTGTCGTTATTTTGGATGCTGGGAGAATTAATCAATGTCTACCGATTTGCACTTGTAGGAGCTATTTATGAAATAGTTTGGCTTCCCAATCTGGCTATGTTATTCACTTTACCGCTTATTTGCCTGTTTTTTTTAGGCAAAGAAAAAATAAAGCTTCAATCACTTTATCTCTATTCAATTGTGCTACTAACTATTGCCATATTGATATTGCTAATAAACCAATAAGCTGATTATTTTTTTAATGCCTTTCCATAAACTTCTAGACATCTTTTTCTAGCAACTTCATGAACCACGATGGGGGCAGGATACGTGAATTCCTGGAATTCGGGCACCCACTTTTTGATATAATCCAATTTTGGGTCAAATTTTTGAGTCTGGAGGTAAGGGTTAAATATTCTAAAATAGGGCGCTGCATCGCAGCCACTTCCAGCCGCCCATTGCCAACCGCCATTATTGGCAGCTAGGTCAAAATCCAAGAGTTTTTGAGCAAAATAAGCTTCCCCCCATCTCCAATCAAGCAGTAAGTGTTTGGTAAGAAAAGAGGCCACTATCATGCGTACACGATTATGCATAAACCCAGTTTCATTTAATTCGCGCATCCCGGCATCTACAATAGGATACCCTGTCTGGCCATTGCACCAGCGCTCGAATTCACCTTCATCCCTTCGCCATTCAATCGCATCATATTGAGGCTTGAATGCTTTATAATGGCCTACTTGAGGAAAATGAAATAAAATCATATGATAAAAATCTCTCCAAATCAATTCATTCAAAAAGGTTTCGGAAAGCCCCTTGCTTTTGCGGGCTAGTTCCCTTATGCTAATGGTACCAAAACGTAAATGAACGCCCAATTTTGAAGTACCCTCAATTGCAGGGAAATTTCTTTGATCAGCATATTTTTTTACTAGCTCCTCTTTCAAAGATTGCGAGGGAAAGGGCTTATCAACTGCTGAAAAACCCATTGATGATAAAGTAGGAATAAGTTGGGCGGGTTGCTGATAAAAATTATTGAAATATTTTTCGGTAGCAAATCCTTTTAAATGTTCATCCACCAATAGGGCCTTCCATTTTCTGCTATAAGGGGTAAATATTGTATACGGTTTACCATCGTCCTTCAACACTTCATTTTTTTCAAACACAACCTGGTCCTTGAAAGTAGCTAAAGCTGTATGATTGTTTTCTAAAAATTGGCGGATGATTTTTTCTCTTTCCAATGCATACGGCTCATAATCGTGATTGGTGAATACCTGTGCAATGCTATATTTTGTCAACAATTTTTTAAATATATCCAGCGGAGTACCATAGTAAACCTCCAATGAAGCCCCCAGTTTTATTAACTTTTGCTGCATCCCCGCCAGTGCAGAATGAATAAACGCCACCCTTCTGTCTGCTTTATCCTCCAATTGGTCCAAAATATTTGTATCAAAAATAAAGATAGGCAGTACGGGTATCCCTGATTGAAGCGCATGATAAAGTGCTGCATTATCATTCAAACGAAGATCCCGGCGAAACCATATAATATTCACTTTTTGCATCTGGTACAATTTAAACATCTCCACCTATAAAATAGTTGACTGCAAAGCCATAAATATTTTTTGAGTCATCGTATTTTGGTATACAATTTCCCCGATGCGCTGAACCCATCTGATAGGATACATACTGTTGGTTAAAAAAACCTCTTCTGCAGCTAGTAAGTCGATGATGCTGATTTCCTTTTCCACTACCTGCCCATTTTCTTTCAAAATATGTTGGATAACCGCTCGCCTCATAATGCCTGCAACACAGCCCTCCTGCAATGAAGGCGTATACACCACACTGTCTTTTATAATAAAAATATTGGCAATAGTAGCATCGCATATTCTTCCATTGGTATTCAATACAATGGCATCATTCCATTTTTCTTTTTTGGCAGTTAAGGCAGCCAATACATAAGGAAGATAATTATTGTGTTTTAAGTTACTCAGTATATCGCAACTTTTTTGTGCGGCCTCGTATATACCGAGTAGTAGTCCATTGCTATTCCACTCACCACTACCTGGAGCCAATGGCCAAGTTTGAATGATATAAGCTGGGAAATGATTTTTTGCATCGTACAGCCCCCCATCCCCCCTTATGATAGCCAACCTGATTCTTGCAGCTGCTTCATGGCCATTTTTATGAGCCAACGCACTAATTTCTTTTTGCAAAACTTCGACTGTAAAATGTTTGGGAATTTCAAATTCTAATACTTTCAACCCCTTCCAAAGACGTGCAAAATGCTCATCTTCAAAAAGCAGCTTCCCATTTTTCATTTTGATTGTTTCAAACAAGCCATCTCCATATCTCAACCCCCGATTGTCTGCACCAATAATTGGACTACCCTCGGGAAATTGTTTGCCATTGTAATTGAAAAAAATCATGGAGTAAAGTTATGCTGGTTACAATAAAAAAAGTAGCCCCAACTGGATAAATAGTTATTTGATTAATAAGGTAGATAAAATAATATTTCACCGGCAAGTCCAGCAATTATTTTAACTGAGCAACATCGGTGACATCAATAGCCAGGGTTATTGCCAAAAGAGGAGATAAATTAAGCGCAATGTTGATATTTCACGCTTCCGCTATCAAAACAATCCAAATAAAGTAGAATCGATTTTTGAAATGATCTGGCCCAAATGCTCTTCATTTTCAGCAAACTTATTGTTATCAGCATCAATAATTAAAAGCGGGCCCTCTTTGTAGGTTTCAATGAAATTATTATAATAATCATTTAATTTTTTCAAGTAATCGAGGCGAATATTTTCTTCATATTCCCGGCCTCTTTTTTGAATTTGCGCCACGAGTGTGGGAACGGACGCTTTCAAATAAATCAATAAGTCGGGGGGCTGCACCATCGTTTTCAATGTTTCAAAAAACTGGTAGTAATTATCAAAGTCTCTTTTCCCCATTAATCCCATATCATGCAGGTTGGGGGCAAAAATATTGGCATCTTCATAGATGGTTCTATCCTGTATAACGGTTTCGGTACCACGATCTATTTCAAGCAGCTGATTCAAACGGCTATTTAGGAAAAAAATCTGGAGATTGAAACTCCATCTTGGCATATCCTCATAAAAATCGTTCAGGTAAGGATTATGATCCACATCTTCGAATTGCGGAATCCATTTATAATGTTTACTCAACATTTCCGTTAAAGTCGTCTTACCAGCACCGATATTACCGGCCACTGCAATATGCTTTGGTTTTTTTACTTTTGCCATACCCACACTTTATAGGATAATATTAAAAAATTGGATTGAATAATTGTTCGTCACTTGAAAGTAAGCAAACATAATAATAATCCGGTTATAAAAATTCATTCAATGCTCACCAAGAACGATTATCTGCCTTTTTAAGCCGACCAAGCCCCAGTACTCCTTTGTAAGGTAAGCTAAACTAACCACCCTACCCCTAATGGTTACAAGGGAGGTTTAATAATTTAAGCCCATCGCTTCCCGCACCAACTCCATTGTTGCCCGAGCGCTTATACGAGCCTTTTCCGCCCCTTTTTTCATCACTTCCTGTAAATACATTTCATCGGCAAGGATAGCATTTACCTTCGTCCTGATGGGGGATATAAAGGATACCATATCTTCCGCCAACTGCTTTTTCATATCCCCGTAGCGAATGACACAATGGGTATAGTCATGTTCGAATTTTGCAATCACATCATCACTGCTGACCAATTTCATCAAACCGAAGATGTTTTCAATATAATCCGGCTTGACGGAATTATTTTCGGTAGGCCCATTATCCGTTTTTGCCTTCATTACTTTTTTCCTAATCAAATCGTCCTCATCCGCCAAAAACAGGGTGGCTAGCTGGTTTTCACTTTTACTCATTTTACCAGTACCGTCCAGACTGGGAACTTTCACCAATACTTGGTTATAGTTGAATGCTTGTGGCTCAGGAAATATTTCACCATAACGAAAGTTAAATCGATGGGCAAAATTGCGTGCCATCTCCAAATGCTGTTCCTGGTCTTTCCCAACGGGCACATAACTAGCGCGGTGTAGAATAATATCAGCTGTTTGTAATACCGGATAGGTCAATAAGCCGGCATTGATATTTTCGGGATGTTGGCGTACTTTATCTTTGAATGTAACCGTTTTTTCAAGTTCGCCAATATATGCCAGCATATTGAGGTACAAGTATAATTCTGAGGTCTCGGGTACATGGCTCTGGCAGTAAAGAGCTACTTTATCTGGATCCAAACCGCAGGCAATGTTTTCTGCCAATACCCTGTACACATTAGTTTTCAGTTCGCTGGTATCTGGGTGCGTGGTAAGTGAGTGCAGATCGGCCACCATAAAATAACATTCAAAATCATCCTGCATTTTGACATAATTTTGGATAGCTCCAAAATAATTGCCTAAATGCAAAAAACCGGTTGGCCGGATACCACTCATTACTATTTGCTTTTTTCCAGTCATAAGGAAAGCGAAGATAACAAAACTCGATTGTGAATGGTCAGGCTACATGAAAAATTTCCATGTCTTTTGTAAATTTCTTCATAAGTGCACTGCAGCTATTGCTGCAGCGGATGCCAGTAATGATACATTAGGCAGCGCCCATCCATATTGAAGTGAAAACAGGAAGGGTGACTATGTGGTATTGAGGCTATTTTTTTAAATCTATATCCGAATTGAAAATGCTGAGGGGGTAGAAAATTGGCCAAAACGAGGTGTTTTTAAACCCCCTGAAATGCCTACTCCAACCACTTATCCAATTATTGGGTACATATAATTTGAATCCTTTATTTTTGTCAAATGGAAGTAAATGACACATTGGTAGATAAACTGGCCAACCTTGCCAGGCTCCAGTTTGATGAAACAGAAAAGGTAGCTATTAAAAAAGACTTGCAGCGGATGATACAATTTGTTGAAAAACTCAATGAACTTGATACTACTGGTGTAGCACCGCTGTTGCATATGAGCGATAGGGTAAATGCGCTAAGGGAGGATGTGGTGAAAGGTAGCATCAGCAGAGAAGAAGCACTATTGAATGCCCCGCTGAAGGATACTCAATTTTTTAAAGTGCCGAAGGTTATTAAAAAATAATGGGGCCGTTAAATTTAAATCCATTGACTACTGCCAGCTGAAATCTTTTGATTACAATTGGACTTACTCTTCAGTAGCCACACAACCATTTAGACCTTACTATTACAATCTATAAACAACAAAGCATTATGCAAGGAATCATTCATTTGGAAAATATCGTAAAAAGTTATTTCCTCGGTAAGCAAGAATTGCAGGTATTGAAAGGGCTCAATATGGATATTTACAAAAATGAATATGTAGCACTGATGGGACCCAGCGGTTCAGGCAAATCAACCCTGATGAATATTTTAGGCTGCCTCGATACGCCTTCCGGTGGAAAATATATCCTCAATGGAAAAGACGTTAGTAGCATGCCAGATGATGATCTAGCTGAAGTAAGGAACAAAGAAATTGGATTTGTTTTTCAGCAGTTTAATTTATTACCTCGGTTGACAGCATTAGAAAATGTGGCCCTTCCGCTGATCTACAGTGGCATCGGAAAATCCGAAAGAATGGAGCGTGCGATGGACGTACTGAAAAAGGTGAAATTAGACGATAGAAGTACTCATAAACCCAATGAGCTTAGTGGTGGGCAATGCCAGCGAGTTGCCATTGCAAGGGCCCTCATCAATAATCCTTCCATCATATTAGCAGATGAACCTACGGGTAACCTCGACTCTAAAACATCTCATGAAATAATGGATATTTTAGGTAAGATCCACAATGAGGGCAATACCGTGATTTTGGTAACCCACGAAGAAGATATCTCCGGCTTCGCACATAGGGTGGTAAGACTAAGAGACGGAATCATTGAAAGTGATAAAATGAATGCTCATCCAACCTTGATACCACAAATTGCCTAGATTCATTTGATTTTTTTAAACTAATTTACCTTTTTTTTGTTGCCACAAAAACATTCCTTCAACAATGGCATTTAAAATATATACAAAAAGTGGAGATCTTGGTACCACCAGTTTAATTGGAGGAACAAGGGTCCCGAAAAGTCATTTACGCATTGAAACCTATGGTACCATTGATGAATTAAATTCATACATCGGCCTAGTAATAGATTTGGCGGCCGATGAAGCTAGTAAGGGCATGTTAAAGGAAATTCAGGACCGTTTATTCACGGTAGGCTCCTCGCTGGCTTGCGATCCCGAAAAAGCACCCTTGATGAAAATTCCTGACCTAAAAGAAGCAGATATTGATTTACTGGAAAATGAAATAGATAACATGAACGAGCTGCTTCCGCCCATGAAGCACTTTATATTGCCTGGCGGTCACCCTGCTATTTCAACAACGCATGTGGCCCGTTGCGTATGCAGACGTGCTGAAAGATTATGTGTAAATATGCAAGAACATGATCTATTTATAGACCCCTTAGTGATTAAATACATCAACCGATTAAGCGATTACCTTTTTGTATTAAGCAGGTACATATCCTACCAGTTAGGTGTAGCAGAGGTAGAATGGAAGCCTCGGATTAGTTAACTAATTATTTTTCCATCTTTCATCTGCAAGATCCGGTCACTCATTTGGGCTAATTCTTCATTGTGGGTTACAATCAAAAAAGTTTGATTCAGTTGATTTCTCAAATCAATGAACAACTGGTGTAATTCCTTGGCATTTGCACTATCTAAATTGCCGGTAGGCTCATCCGCCATAATGATAGAAGGATTATTAATCAGGGCTCGGGCTACAGCCACTCTTTGCTGCTCTCCCCCAGAAAGTTGCTGCGGTTTGCTCTCCAACCGAGCAGAAAGACCTAAAGTTGTTAACAATTTAGTTGCCCTTTCAATGATTGCTTTTTTTTTGCTTCCGGCTATCCACCCCGGAATACAAACATTTTCGAGGGCGGTAAACTCCGGCAAAAGGTGATGAAATTGAAAAACAAAGCCAATATTTTTATTTCTGAAGGCAGCCAATTTTCTACCAGAAAGCTCCTCAACCCTTTGTCCCTCAAGCATAATCTCACCCTCATCTGCCTTATCCAAAGTACCAAGAATGTGCAGCAGCGTGCTTTTTCCAGCGCCGGAGGACCCAACGATACTTACAATTTCACCTTTGGCAATCTGGATATCAACACCCTTCAAAACGGGCAGGATGCCGTATTTTTTTACTATATTCGTCGCAGTAAGCATCTGGCTAAAGTAACAAATTATTAAGAATTAACAAGCCACTTAGGTTATTTTTTAGCAGTTATTAACCCCCCAAATATGTTTGGGTAAAAAATACATTTGTTTAATGCCCCCAAACTTTTACATTTGCAAAAATTAAATCTACACAGAAGATGTTTTGGACCCTAGAATTAGCCTCCCATTTAGAAGATGCACCATGGCCTGCATCAAAAGATGAACTGATAGACTTTGCCATTAGAAGTGGTGCGCCTATTGAAGTAATTGAAAACCTGCAAGAACTCGAGGACGAAGGTGAACTGTATGAGGGACTGGAGGATATCTGGCCCGATTACCCTAGCCAGGAAGATTTCTTTTTCAACGAAGACGAATATTAAGCTGCCATTTGGTAGCTGATAGCCACCCTTGGCTTTTTAAAACTGGATTAACTTATCAAAATAAAAGCCACCAATGTAAAAATTGGTGGCTTTCGTAGTATTTATAGGTGAACTAACCCTGCCTAGCAAACGGTGATCCCCTCAAGACTTCCACCCAGTAGCTAACTGACATCAGTACAACAAATAGATGGAATGCTTATTTTTTAGTAAATCTGTATTTGAAATATATCAGCAGCAGGGATAAGAAACAAATAATGCCATTACAGATGATTACGGGAAGTAATCCCTTTCCTATTCCATAAACCAACCAGATAATTGTACTAAGAAAAACAATCAGCATCATAAACAAATTAAGGTCGCCCACACTTTTTGTTTTCCAGGTTTGATAAACCTGCGGCATAAATGTTACACTGCTTAAAACGGAGCCTGAAAGACCCACTAATTCAATCCAATCCATACTGCCTGTTTTTTTGATTCAAAATGAACAATAATACCAATCCTAAAGACCAACACCCATGATGGGCGTCAGTTTGAAGAGCTATTTTTCCATTAGTTCCATTACGGAATGTGTTACTCCTGTAAAAGAAAACCCTCCATCATGAAAAAGGTTTTGCATAGTTACCATTCTGGTTAGGTCACTGAACATGGTGACACAATAATTGGCACAGTCTTCGGAACTGGCATTACCCAATGGACTCATCTTTTCAGCGTAAGTAATAAAGCCATCAAAGCCTTTCACACCGCTTCCCGCTGTAGTTCTTGTAGGCGACTGCGATATGGTATTTACCCTAACATGCTTTTGCTGGGCATAGTGATAACCAAAACTACGTGAAACACTTTCCAGTAATGCCTTGGCATCTGCCATTTCATTGTAATCTGGGAAAACGCGCTGGGAAGCGATGTAAGTAAGTGCTACCACACTTCCCCATTCATTGATTGCATCCAGCTTCATTGCGGTGGCCAATACCCGATGCAGGCTCATGGCGGAGATATCCAGCGTTTTTGCATTGAAGCCATAATCAATATCCGTATAATGCTTACCCTTCCGGACATTAAGGCTCATACCAATAGAATGCAGAATGAAATCCACTCCTCCTCCAAAATGTTCCTTTGCTTTTGTAATAAGATTCAACACGTCTTCATTGCTACTAACATCACAGGGAATTACCGGTGCGTTTATTATCTCAGCAAGCTTATTGATTTCTCCCATCCGCATAGCAACAGGGGCATTGGTCAGTAAAATCTCTGCTCCTTCTTCATGGCAGCGCAAGGCAGTTTTCCAAGCAATCGATTTTTCATCTAGTGCTCCAAATATGATTCCCTTTTTTCCTTTAAGTAAATTGTATGACATGTTGGTTTAATTTGAGCGGTAAAAATAGCATTCTTATTTTTTAAAGAAAAATTGTTACGTAAATTAATGAAAAAAGGACTGAATGAACTTGAAGACCTTAAGTAGCAGAACTTTCAGTTATCAGTTAACCAATTATCCGTTAATCAGTTCCCCCTGCACATCTCCCGCGCATTTTCCAAGGCGGCTGCAGTAGGTTTTTCACCACTCAGCATCTGGGCAATTGCGTTGATTCGTTCAGGTTCGTCCAGCAGCCGAATGGATGTAGTGATTTTATTGCCCTGCACTGCTTTGTATACGAAATAATGTGCCGCCGCCTTGGCAGCAATCTGCGGCTGGTGGGTAATGGAAATCAATTGGTGGGAACCCGAAAGGTCTTTCATAATTGCCCCCACTTGTTTAGCAGCCTCCCCACTAATACCAGTATCAATTTCATCAAATATCAGGGTGGGTAATTGTAGTTTTCGGGCAACCAACGATTTAATACAAAGCATAATGCGGCTAAGTTCTCCGCCACTAGCTACTTTGCCTAGGATTTCAAAACGACCACTTTTATTGGCATCCAACAAAAAATCAATCGTATCAATGCCATTACTATGCAAGGGAGTTTCCATTACCCTCAATTGGATTCGTGCGTTGGGCATCCCTACCTGCGCCAACAGGCTGTTTACTTTTTCAGCAAGCGGATTGGCCATTTTATGCCTTTTGGACGAAATTTCGGCAGCTAAAAGGCCGCAACGATGCAGTAACTGCTTTACCTCCTGTTCCTTTCCTTCAATTGCTTCGCTGATATTGACTACTGCAGTCAGTTTTTCCTCTAATGAGGCTTTAATAGCCAGCAGATCAGCGGTAGTACTTACCGCATGCTTTTTAAGTAATTTGTAACCAGCAGACAATTTATCATTCACCCACTGTATCCTTTCAGGGCTATACTGTACACCTTCGTCTATGCGTTCCAGTTCATCACCTATATCCTGCAGCTCCATTTGGGCACTGCGGAGCCTAGTATTGAGATCAGCGATGGATGTATGATATTGCTCGAGGTATTGCAACTTATTGCTAAGCGACTTGAGCTGCTGTACAATGGGGGTTTCCGAAGTAGTTAATGGGGTGTAAATACTGCTCAATTGTTGCTTGATATTTTCTGCATTACCCAATAATTTGATTTCTGCATCCAATTGTTCCAACTCATTATCGTGCAAACCAGCTTCCTCCAGTTCATCAAACAAAAACTGGTTATAATCTAGTGTAGACTGGGCATTATGCTGTTCCAACCTAAGTGCAGTAAGCTCCTTATTCGCTTTGGAGTAAGCGGTAAAAACAAGGGTAAATTCGGAAATACTTTCACTATTTCCTGCTAAAGCGTCTACAACTGCACGTTGGAAATCATTATCCCCTAATTCCAATGTATCAAACTGCTGGTGAAGGTCTACTAGTACTGAACCCAATTCCTTCAATTGGGTTACACTAACGGGGGTATCATTGATGAAAGCCCTTGATTTTCCGTTAACCGAAATCTCCCTTCTTACCAATAGTTCCTCATCCGAGTCAAGTTCATTTAGTTTTAAAAATGCCTTCACCTGTTGATTATCCTTTGTTTTAAAGTAACCCTCAATCACACATTTTTTTTCCTTATTCAATAAAGTATTACTACCCGAACGCTCCCCTAATATCAGACTGAGTGCCCCCATTAAAATACTTTTGCCTGCCCCCGTTTCTCCGGTGATGATGTTGAGGCCCGATGAAAAATCGATAGAGATCTCATCAATGATTGCATAATTTTGTATATAGAGTCTATGAAGCATATAGTAAGCAAATTAGTTTTTTTTTGGCACTGATTACGCAGATATTTAGGGATAAATTTTTCTGTCAGGTTTAAAACGAAAAAAGCACTTCAAAATTGAAGTGCTTTTAAATATCGCAGAAGGTTTGGGAATCCCTTATTTTATTACTATGCTATCATTCAAATCGGTATCTACCAAGATACGACCACAGTTTTCACAAACGATCACTTTTTTACGCAATTTAATCTCGCTTTGCTTTTGTGGAGGAATTGCATGAAAACAACCGCCGCAACTATCCCTTTCTACTGCTACCACGGCCAAGCCATTGCGGTAGTTTTTCCTTATACGGTCATAACTCAATATCAACCGCTCGTCTACATGGCTTCTAGCTTCAGTAGCCAGTTTATTATACTGTTTTTCTTCTTTTTCGGTTTCGCTGATAATTTTTTCCAACTCTCCTTTTTTACCGGACAAATTGTTTTCTTTAACTGCGACCGCTTTTTTGGCAGATTCTAGTTGCCTTGCTTTTTCACCGATTTCCTCGGTAGCATCCTTGATGTGTTTTTCACAAAGTTTTACCTCGAGTGTTTGCATTTCAATTTCTTTGTTGATTGCTTCAAACTCACGGTTATTTTTTACATTGTCGCTTTGCTTTTCATATTTCTTTACCAACGCATCAGCTTCTTTAATTGTTTCCTTCTTCTGGTTGATAAATTCCTGCATTCCATTAATCTCTTCCTCAACACGGGTTTGACGGGCATGTAAGCCTTCAATTTCATCTTCCAAGTCTTTTACTTCGATTGGTAATTCACCTTTCAGAATTTGAATTTCATCGAGCTTGCAATCTACTTTTTGTAAATTTACGAGAGCTGTTAATTTTTCTTCAACTGAGAAATCTTTTACTGCGGCCATATTATTGTATTGTTTGAAATTTATATTAATTGTTCTTAATTTATTCTAAACTTGCCCTCAAGCTCCTTTAGGAGCACTAGCTTCCACAAAATAGTTAACAGGATTAGTAATAACACTAGATTTTTGGACCGCGAAGGTAGGGAATTTTTCACTTAAAATATCAAATAACAGTTCAATTGTATACTGCTCACTTTCATAATGGCCGATATCAGCAATCACCAGCCGGCCGTTGGCATCAAAAAATTCATGGTACTTGACGTCCCCAGTAATATAAAAATCAGCACTGCGATGAAGGGCTGTAGCAATCAGAAAACTACCTGCCCCGCCGCAAATAGCTATTCTTTTAACCATTTTACCTATCAAAGGGGTATGTCGAATAACAGTAAGATTGAAAGCTTTGGACAGCCAATTTAGTAATTCGGTCTCACTCATGGCCGTCTCTAGCTCTCCTAACAGGCCACTTCCAACCCTTTTATTAATATTATTAATATTTATTACCTGATAAGCTACTTCCTCATATGGGTGGGCCTCCATCAAAGCCTTCACAACAATGCCTTCCAACCAAGTGGGGAAAATGACCTCTATTTTTGTTTCCGCTTCGGCATGACTTAGTCCAGGGGTACCTACAAAGGGATGAGTACCCTCTCCGCCCTTGAAAGTGCCTTCTCCCAAAGAATTAAAACTACAATCACTATAATTACCCACCTGCCCCCCGCCAGCTTCAAAAATGGCCTCCCTAACCTTTTGTACTTGGGCAATTGGTACATAGGTTTCCAGCTTTTTCAAGCTTTTTTGCCTGGGCAGTAAAATTTCCCGGTTTATTAACCCTAGTTTATCAGCAATCTTCCCATTTACCCCCTCCATTACATTGTCGAGATTGGTATGAATGGCATAAATGGCAATGTCATTTTTGATAGCCGTAATCACCGCTTTCTCTACATAATTGTTGCCACTAATTTTTTTTAAGCCTCCAAAAATGATTGGATGGTGAGCAACAATGAGGTTGCATTTATTTTTTATCGCCTCCAGCACTACGGCCTCCGTTGCATCCAAGGTAGTAAGAATTCCAGTGCAGTCCCACCCTGCGCTTCCAGTTAGCAATCCGGCATTGTCGTAACTTTCCTGTAACTCAACTGGAGCAATGGTTTCTAAAAAATTGGTGATATCTTGTATTTTCATTTGTAAAAATTAATTCAATGAGTACTGCCCAATTATATGCTACCTATAAAACAAAGATGCAAAAAATAGCTGATGTAAAATATGCTGCTGCCGTTTTACAATGGGACCAGGAAACCTACCTACCCCCTAAAGGTAGTGATTTTAGGGGCCAGCAAATAGCTACACTGAGTGAAATTGCCCATCAGCAATTTACGGATACAGAAATGGGTGAGTTATTAGAGGAATTAAGTGCGCTCGAAAATTTACCTGCCGACGATAAAAGAAATATACAGCTGAGTTGGGATGATTATAAACGCAACGTAAAATTAAGTACTGCTTTTGTAAGACAGCTTAGTGAATCGGTCAATCAATCCTATCATGCTTGGGCGAAAGCCAGAAAAGAAAATTCATTTTCTTGCTTTGAGCAACCCCTTCAACAATTGATTGAATTAAAAAAGCAGGAAGCGGATATGCTTGGCTATGAACAGCATCCCTACAACGCATTAATGAATGATTATGATAAAGGGCTTACTGTTGCAAAAGTGGATAGTCTGTTTCATGAACTGAAGCCCCAACTATTAGTATTACTTGATGCCATTAAAAATAAAAACAACGTAGACCATTCATTCCTTTTTCAACAATTTAACAAGGATGATCAATGGAAATTTGGCTTGGAAATTTTAAAACGAATCGGTTTTGATTTTGAAGCGGGAAGACAGGATGTCAGCCTTCACCCCTTTACTACCAACTTCAGCAGTAGGGATGTAAGGGTAACTACTCGAATTGATGAACATGATTTTGGTAACATGACCTGGAGTTGTCTGCATGAGGGAGGACACGCATTATATGAGCAGGGATTACCGGCCGATCAATATGGACTTCCACTAGGCGAATACTGCAGTTTGAGCATTCATGAAAGCCAAAGCCGACTTTGGGAAAACTGCATTGGAAGGGGGCTTCCTTTTTGGCAACACAATTTCAAACTACTAACAACCGCTTTTCCTAATCAATTCAATAATATAATCCCTGAACAATTTTACAGGGGAATTAACAATGTATCGCCTTCATTAATTCGAACAGAAGCAGACGAATTAACCTATCATTTTCATGTGATCATTCGGTATGAAATTGAAAAAATGCTAATCGAAGGTACCCTCCACACAAAAGATATTCCTGCATGTTGGAATGAACAGTATCAAAAATATTTAGGCATCACAGTTCCGGATGACAACCGAGGCTGCTTGCAAGATATTCACTGGAGTCATGGGAGCTTTGGATATTTTGCCACCTACAGCCTTGGAAGCCTTTATGCTGCACAGTTATATGCAACCATTGAAAGGGAGCATCCGTCTATCGGCGAAGATATAGGCCGTGGGGATTTTAACAATATTCATCAATGGTTGAAAAAACAGATTTACCCCTATGGCCGTTATTTTTCATCCGAACAACTTTGTAAAAAAGCCACTGGAGAGGCTTTACAATCAGACTATTTTATCCAATATGCCACCAAAAAATATGCTGGAATTTATTTCCCGTAAAAACATTGTTTTACAGTCTATCTAGAGTTTTAAAAATACGAGGAGAGAATTTGTAACTTTTTAAATATCGGGCTGACTATTTTTCTGGGCTTTTCAGGAGAAGACCATAAATAAAAATGCAGCAATTACTTTATAAAATAACTAACGGCTAGTTCATACCCCTTCATTCCCAAACCACTAATTACACCTACACTTTTAGCCGACACGTGAGACAGCTTTCGGAAATCCTCTCTACCAAAAATATTTGAAATATGTACCTCCACCACAGGAGTAGTAATCGCTGCAACCGCATCGCCTAGGGCTACAGAAGTGTGTGTATAGCCTCCTGGGTTAATAATGATCCCATCGAATGAAAATCCCAAACGTTGGATCTCGTTGATCAACTCCCCCTCTATATTACTTTGAAAATAAACAAACTCAACAGTGGGGAATTTAGTTTCCAGCCTTTCGAAATAAACTTCAAAAGACTCATTTCCATAAATACCGGGTTCCCTAACACCTAGGAGATTTAAATTAGGTCCGTTGATAATTGCTATTTTCATATACCCAACCCCAAAGGGGTATTTAGTTAAAATTAAGAATCTTTCAAGGCGGCGTTCATTTTGATTACATCAAGCCGATGATTTTTCTTTTATGAAATTATTTTTTCAATAATGCAATAAACTCATCAAATAAATACCTACTATCATGCGGACCTGGAGTGGCTTCCGGATGGTATTGCACAGAAAAAGCCGGTTTATTCCTTACCCTAATACCTTCAATTGAATTGTCATTGAGATTAAGGTGTGTGATTTCTACCTTTTCTGAAGCTTTTACCGCTTCCGGATCTACCCCAAAACCATGATTTTGCGTGGTAATTTCACATTTTCCACTAATCATATTCTTAACTGGATGATTTAACCCCCGATGACCATGATGCATTTTAAATGTAGGGATATCATTGGCCAGTGCGAGTAACTGGTGCCCCAAACAGATTCCAAATATTGGCATATTGGCAGCTAAAATTTGCTTTACTGTTTTAACAACAAAATCTAGTGGAGCAGGGTCACCAGGACCATTGCTGATAAAATATCCACTAGGGTTAAACGCTTTTAACTCATCAAAACTCGTTGCCACATTGTGTACTTTAACATAAGCTCCTCTTTCGACAAGACAAGTTAAAATATTTTTTTTAACCCCGCAATCCAATACCGCCACTCGAATTTCGCTATCGGGATTTCCCAAAAAATAAGGCTCTTTGGTGGAAACCACCGAAGCAAGTTCCAAACCATCCATCGAAGGAACTTTTGCCAGTTGTTCCTTTAGTATTTTAATATCTGAAATTTCTGAAGAAATAATGCAATTCATGGCGCCCTGTACACGAACATGGGCAACCAATGCACGGGTGTCTACATTGTCAATAGCCACTACCTGCTGTTTTTCAAAGTAAGATTGTAAAGAATCATCCGCAATAAACCTGGAATATTGCTCTTCCAAATTTCGGCCTATTACTCCCTTCACTTTTACGCCACTGCTTTCTACATCCGATTCCTTGGTGCCATAATTACCTATATGCACATTGTTCATAATGAGGACCTGACCGTAATAACTAGGATCGGTAAATACTTCTTGGTAGCCGGTCATTCCAGTATTGAAACATATTTCACCGGTTGTAGTCCCAATTTTTCCAAAGGAATTACCATGAAAAACGGTGCCATCATTCAGTAATAGGATAGCTGGCTTAATAAGGGATGTAACTGTCATTATTATTTAAAAGTTTTGCAAAGAAAACAATTCGATGGGTTATTTAATAATTTTTTTTTGCACAAAACAGCCAACTG